>DATJRL010000246.1:0-19136 GCA_035504785.1 Caulobacteraceae bacterium | reverse complement strand
ACGAGCGCCGGGCGGGGAACTTCGTTGGGGCGTGACTCATATCCGCTCTTCCCCGCGAAGGCGGGGACCCAGGTGTTTTATCGAGGGGCCGGAGCGGCTGCAGAAAAAGCCTGGGCCCCCGCCTTCGCGGGGGAGAGCGGGCATTGGTAGGAGGAACGGATATGCCCAAGCTGAACCGTAGTGGCGTCGAGATCTATTACGAGGTCCACGGGGCCGGGATCCCGCTCCTGCTCAGCCACGGCTATTCCGCCAGCTCCCACATGTGGGAAGGCCAGGTCGGACCGTTCTCCAAGGACTATCAGCTGATCACCTGGGACATGCGGGGCCACGGCAAGAGCGACTACCCCGAAGACCAGGCCGCCTACACGGAGGCCGAGACCGTCGCCGACATGGCGGCGATCCTCGATGCGGTGGGGGCGAAGAAGGCGATCGTCGGCGGGCTGTCGCTGGGCGGCTACATGACGCTGGCGTTTCATCTGGCCCACCCCGAGCGGTGCCTGGCGCTGCTGATCATCGACACCGGCCCCGGCTACAAGAAGGACGAGGCCCGCGCCGGCTGGAACGCCACCGCGATCCGCCGCGCGGAGAATTTCGAGAAGAACGGCCTGCCGCCGGCCGGCGCGGGCGGGGCCGAGACACGCGCCGCGCCGCACCGCAACGCCATCGGTCTCGCCAAGGCCGCGCGCGGCATGCTGACCCAGCACACGCCGGCGGTGATCGAGAGCCTGCCCAACATCCGCGCGCCCTCGCTGGTGGTGGTGGGCGCGAAGGACGAACCGTTCCTGGCCGCCTCCGATTACATGGCCGCCAAGATTCCCGGGGCGAAGAAGGCGGTGATCCCGAACGCGGGCCACGCCGCCAACATCGACCAGCCGGAGGCGTTCAACGCCGCGGTGCTGGGTTTCCTCGCCGACCTGAAGCTGGAAACGGCCTGATGGCGGGTCGTCTCGCCGGCAAGACGGCGGTGGTGGTCGGCGCGGGCCAGACGCCCGGCGAAACCATCGGCAACGGCCGCGCCACCGCCATCCTCTTCGGCCGCGAAGGCGCGAACGTGATGTGCGTCGATCGCGTGCTGGAGCGCGCCCAGGACACCGCGGCGATGATCGCCTCCGAGGGTGGTCAGGCCAGCGCCTACGGCGCCGACATCACCGACGAGGCCCAGTGCGAGGCGCTGGTCGCCGAGGCCCGGCGGCGGCTCGGGCGCATCGACATCCTGCACAACAACGTCGGCATCGGCCTTCGCGACCGCTCGGTGACGCAGCTGCGCGCCGAGGACTTCGACCGCATCATCGACGTCAACCTCAAGGGCATGTGGCTGACCATCAAGCACGCGCTGCCGGTGATGCGCGAGCAGGGCGGCGGCGGGGCGATCGTCAACATCTCGTCGATGGCCGCGGTCGCCTCGTCCAACCTGGTCGCCTACGGCATGTCCAAGGCCGGGGTGAACAAGCTGACCCGCATCACCGCGGCGGGGAACACCCAGTACATGATCCGCTGCAACTGCATCATGCCGGGGCTGATGGACACGCCGATGGCGGTCGGCGGGCGGGCGACCGAACAGGGCCGCTCCACCGACGACATCCGCGCCCAGCGCGACGCGCAGGTGCCGCTGGGACGCAAGATGGGGACGGCCTGGGACGTGGCCTATGCGGCCCTGTTCCTGGCCTCGGACGAGGCGAAGTTCATCACCGGCGCCATTCTGCCGGTGGACGGCGGCATGGCGGCGGGTGTGGGATGACCGCGTATCAAGGCCTGAAGATCCTGGATTGTTCGCAGGGCCGCGTGGGGCCGATGGCGGCGATGCTGATGGGCGACTTCGGCGCCGAGGTGCTGAAGGTCGAGCCCCCGGGCGGCGACCGCGCCCGGGCCAGCCCCGGCTACCAGATGTGGAACCGCAACAAGGCCCGGCTCACCCTCGACGTCGACACCGACGCGGGGCGTGGACGGCTGGAGGAACTGCTGGCCGCCGCCGACGTGGCCGTGTTCGATGACAGCCCGCGGCGCATGGAGGCGCTGGGCCTGATGGACGCCGCCGAGCGGCATCCGCGGCTGGTGCGGCTCTGGACGCCGCCCTACGGGACCACCGGCCTCTGGAGCGAGTACGAAGCCCACCACGGCGCCCTGACCGCCATCACCGGCGCGGCTTTCCGCCAGTCGAGCTATCGCGACCAGCCGGTGTACCTGATCGCGCCGGTGCTGCACTACGCCCAGGCCGCCATGGCAGCCGGCTCGGCCGGCGCGGCGCTGCTGGAGCGCGGCAAGAGCGGGCTCGGCCAGGCGGTGACGGTGAGCGGGCTGAACGCGGTCGCCCTGGTCGGCGGCGCTTCGGGGATGATCATGCCGATCGGTCGCCGCCCGCTGGGCGCCTCGCCCTCCTACCGCACCTACGAGTGCGGCGACGGCCAATTCCTCTTCCTCGCCACCCTGTTCAGCTACTTCTTCCAGCGCGCGCTGAAGGCCATGGACCTGACCGAGATCGTCCTGGCGGAAGACGTCTTCCCCGAGACGGTCACCGAGGCGATGGAGTCCCGCTTCCGCGAGAAACCGCGCGACGAGTGGCTGGAGATCCTGCGCGCCGCCGACGTGCCGGCCGGCCCGGTCTGCCGCCGCGAGGACTGGCTGGGCAGCGACCTCATCGCCAACAACGACATGCGCGTGGTGCTGGACGACCCCGAGCGCGGCCCCATCGAGATGCCGGGCGTGCCGATCAAGCTGCACAAGACCCCCGGCAAGGCGGTCCGGCTCGTCCGCGAGGCGACGGAGGCCGACGTCGAGACGTTCCTGGCCCCGTCCGCCGCGAGCGAGGTGGCGCGCACCCGGTCGGACACGGGCCCGCTGACCGGGATCAGGGTGCTCGACATGGGCACGGTTATCGCCGGGGCCTACGCCAGCGCCATTCTCGCCAATCTCGGCGCGGACGTGATCAAGGTGGAGTCCGCCGACGGCGACCCGTGGCGCGATCGCGACATCGGCTTCACCGCCTACAACCGCGGCAAGCGCGGTCTGGTCATCGACCTGAAGCACCCCGAGGGCCGGGTGGCGTTCCTGGACCTGGCGCGCCAGGCCGACGTGGTGATCGACAACTACCGGCTGGGCGTCCGCGACCGGCTGGGCGTCGGCCACAACGACGTTCTGGCCGCCAACCCGCGCGCCATCTCCTGCTCGGTCACCACCTACGGCTCGCGGGGCGAGGAGACCAAGCGGCCGGGCTTCGACCCGCTGCTGCAGGCCAGAAGCGGCCTGATGGCGGCGCAGGGCGGCGACGACGACGAGCCGGTGTTCCACATCATCGCCGTCAACGACTTCGCCTCGGCCACCATGGCCGCGTTCGGCGTCATCACGGCGCTGAACGCCCGCGAGGCCACCGGCGAGGGCCAAGCCATGGAGACCAGCCTCACCGCCCAGAGCGCCATGTTCCAGTCGGGCGAACTCACCACCTGGCCCGGCGCGCCGCCGGCGCCGAAGGGCTGCCGCGACTGCCTGGGCGTCACCGCACTCGACCGCTTCTATGCGTGCGCCGACGGCTGGGTGCTCATCGCCTGCCGCGACGCCGCCGAAGGCAAGGCGCTGGCCGAGGGGCTGGGCCATCCCGAGTGGGAGACCCAGTTCGACATGATGTCCGAGCCGCGCGACGGCGCCCTGGCCGCCCGGCTCGACGAGGCCCTCGCCGCCCTGACTGTGGAGGACGTGCTGACGCCCCTGATCGGAGCCGGCGTGCGGGCGACATATGTGCGCAAGGCGGAGGAGATCCTCTCCGATCGCTGGCTGTGGGCCAACGACTTCTTCGACAAGCTGCTCGACACCCCCTACGGGCAGGTCACCGACCGCCCCTACGCCGCCTTCTCGCGCAGCCATAGCGGCTACCGTCGTCCCGAGCCCGGCCTCGGCGAGCACAGCTTCGAGGTGCTGGCCGACTACGGCTTCGATCCCGACCGCATCGCCCGCCTGGCCGACGAGGGCGTGGTGATGTGCCTGAGCTGACCGCCCCCGCGATCACCTCGGGCGTTACATCTTGAAATCCACCCCAAGCCGGAAGTAACGCCCGATGACGCCGTCTTCATCCATCGATGGATTGTAGGGCGTCAACTCGCCGCCGTAGGTTTCCGCATCGAGCGGAGCCTTGGCGTCGAATAGATTGTCGACGTCAAACAAGATCTGAACTTGGTGGGTGACTTTATATGACAACACCAAGTTCGCCGAGGTGAAGGCCGCGACCTTGCAATATTGCGAGTTCGCCGGCGTCACAGCGGCGCCCGCAAGAGCGAGCCCGGCGCCCCATGCCCCGGCGCAGGTGGCTTGCGAACCACCGCCGGAACTTGGGTCGGTGACGCTGAACGAATTGATCCAATAACCGCTCAGCGTCCCGGCGAACGGCCCGTTCTCATAGGTCAAGCTGGCGTTGATCCGATCGGCGGGGTTGCCGGTGTCGCCGGACACGCCGGAGGGACCATGGGTGCCGGCCAGCTGGAACGTCTGTCCGCTCGGCGAGGTGAGATTGTAATCGAAGATATGGGTCCATTCGAACCGGGCGGTGAGCGAGTTCCGGTCGTCCAGTCTGAGGTGATACTGGCTCTGCAGATCGATACCGCTGGTCTCGGTGCTCTGCGCGTTCACATAGCCGGCGAAGCAGGCCGCGATCGGTCCTGCCAGCGGCACGGCCGTGACGAGTCCGCCCGAGCCATTGGAAACACCGCTGATCGCCAGGTCTGGTCCGCGCACGCAGTTGGCGGCGATGCCGGCGGGCGTCAGATAGGTGGGCAGTTCAGACGCCGAGATAATCTGGTTCTTGATGAGGATGTGGTAGTAGTCGAGCGTCAGGCTCCAGCTGGGGATCGGCTGGAGGACCGCGCCGACCGTATAGGACGTCGACTTCTCGGGTTTCAGCGGATTGGTCGTTTGCACGTACCCCGGTTGCGAAGCGCACGCGGCGGGCACAGTGCCGGCTGGGAAGGGGCCGCTCGCGCCGTTCGGGCACAGCACCGGGTCGGCGAAACTACCCAGGCCGAAGATCGTGCCCGATTTTCCGCTCTCAGCCGGCGAAGGCGCCCGGAAGCCCTCGCCCCATGTACCGCGGAGCGCCAGCCAACTCGTCGGTCGCCACTTGGCGCCCAGCTTGGGGGTCAACGAATTGCCGTAGGTGTTGTACCAGTCATCGCGCAATCCGAAGTCGATCTCCAGCTGGTGGAGAAGATTGGCGTCGAGTTCCATGAATTCGGCGACGTTGGTCTGATCGCCGATAGCGTAGGTGCTGAAGGGCTGGGTCAGGGCCTGGGTGTTGCCGACCAGACCGGCCTCGATTTGGGGCGAGCCGGGATTGTCGAGATCCTTTTGGATAACCGTGGCGCCGAGCGCCAGCGAGAGGTCGCCGCCGGGCAAATCCATCAGTTTGCGGCTGCCGTCCACCTCGGCATAGTACAGCGCGTCCGTCGCCGTATAGCCAAACGCCGGCGCAATGTAATTGAGAACCGACTGACTGTTGCCGCCCAGGGGGTTGAATAGCGGCTGGCCGGCGCCGTTGAACGTGGTGAGATCGGTGTATAGATTGTCGACGTTCAGATAATTCAAGTATTCGACGTGCGTGTTCACATAGCTGGCGCCCAGCGAGCCGGTGACATCCCATCCGGCGACCGTCCCCGTGACGTCGAGAGCGACGCGATAGGTGGTGCTATCTATCTTGTTGGTCGGCAGCCCGAGCTGCGGAATCAAGCCCTCGAGGTAGGAGCCCGCCGCCGACCCGCTGCCGAGATAATTGGCCGGGAGCCCGAAATTGGCGATGGCGCCGATCCCCGCCTGGGCGACTCCGCCGATCGGATTGGAAACGTTGCCGCCAAAGGACGCGCCCGGATAGGCGTTGGGTCCAAAGATCACCGACCCGCCGTCGCTCTGCTGCCCATGGCTGTCGAACACCGAGAACCTGAACTTGGCTTGCCAACCGTCGCCGAAATCCTTGGTGGCGCCGAGCAAGACGCTGAGATCGCTCGTCGGCGAAAGCAACGCTTGCGGGATGGTGTAGGCGCATTGCCCCGCGTTCAACGCTGTGACGTTGCAGCCGGACCCCAGAAACGTGATCGCGCCCGAGGTGGGATTCACCAGATATGGCGTGATTGTCGCGGGATAACCGCCATTGAACACCGAGGGCACGCCGGCCCGCATGTCGTTGCCGCCGATCGATGTATAGTTGAGGCTGGCCCAGGGCTCATCGCTGCGTTGATTGAGGGTGATCGCAGTCTGCTCGCGATACTCCGCGGTCAGGAACACGTTGTAGCTGTCCTGAGATAGATCGCCCTTGCCCATTGATACGGCGTAGTGTTGGGAAGTCCCGCCGCCGTGCTGCGACGTGCCTTCTTCCGCCATCGCCTCAAACCCGACGATCTGCTGCTTGAGCTTGATGTTGACCACGCCGGCGATCGCGTCCGAGCCATAGATGGACGAGGCGCCATCCTTGTCGACCTCGACCGAATCCACCGCGTAGATTGGAATGCTCTGCACGTCGGTGAACTGGCGCTCGCCGTCATCGGAGAGCGGGTACGGCGCGAGGCGATGCCCGTCCACCAGCGTCAGGGTCGCGCCCACCGACAGGCCGCGCAGGGCGACGCCGGAAGCGCCGCCGGCGAAGGCGACCGAATTGTTGTTGCTCAACGTGCCGGCGCCGTTGGCGGTGACATTGGTGAGCACCGTGGACAGCGCATCGAATCCGGACGTTTGCAGCTCCTGGACGGTGAGGACCGTGACCGGGCTGGGCGTCTCGATATTGGTGCGTTTTATCAACGACCCGGTGACGATGATTTCCTGGACCTGGGTGTTGTCGGTCGGCGGCGGCATTGCGGTGTCGGCGGTTTGTGCGAACGCAGGTCCGGCCAGCAGGCCCACGCCCAGAACCATCGGTGACGCGCTGGCCCTCAGGCCACTCAACAGCGTGCGAATTGTCCACCTCCCCCGGTCGACGGCGCGCCCTACGCCGCCTCAAACGCAATGCCGCCGTCGCTCCGAGCTCTGCGGTGTGCGCTGGCGGCCTCGTGGGCGTTCCGTCGAATCATCTACCACAGCCATGAGCTTTGTCAGCCAAACTTCACCGCAGACTGGCGGGTTCGGAGCATATGGTCAGGATATGGCCAAGACCGCGAAGGCGAGGCGAGTCTCTCCGACCTCTGACCATTCGCCGGCGACGCCTTCGACCAGGCGCCGGAGCCACCCCGCGGCCCGTCACCGAGCGCGGCTTCGAAATCCCGAGGGCGTGCTCACGCGCCCGAGCCGATAGCGGGATGAACCGGCGCGCTTGCCTGGTTCGGGTCCGTCGCCCAATCTCCGACCGGAAGGCGGCCAAGCGGCGGGCGTCGTGGAGAGACTCTCATGCGCAAGATCCTGATCGGCCTCTCGGCCATCACCGCGGCGGCCAGCCTCGCCGCCAGCGCCGACGCGGCGATCAACTACAACGCCTCGAAGGCCAACACCGCGACCGTCCATTGCCGCGTCAGCCACGGCCACCGCACCTGCACGCGCGGCCCCACGGCGACCCACGGCGCCGCCGCCGGCAAGCGCCGGCACAAGCCCACGACCACCTACGATCAGCAGTCCGGCCACACGGCCGGCAAGCGCATGCACTGACCGAGTTCCGGAACCGACCGTGCGGAGAGCGGCCGCTCGAGATTCCGGGTTGAGGGGATTGCGGAAGCTCCGCCCGGCCAGGGTCGACGCCACTCGGGACCCCCGGGCCGTGGTCAGACTGGCCTCGCGAGCGCATCCTGCCAGCGCCGAACGTCTTGCAAGATTGCGCTGGCCCAGGCCACCTCTGGGAGCACAGCGCCCGCAAGGCGACGCGCCGTCGCTTCACTGTCGAGAACAGTGAGCCATCGACCCGCGGCCCACAAGGGCTGGCGAACGATTGCAAGCGGAAGCGCGGCTCGCTCACGTTCCGTCAGGTGTTGACCCAACCCGGCTTCGTAAGCCGCGACGAGCGTTGGCAACCGCTCAAGCAGGTCTGCCGGCGCGTCTTCTGCGGCCAACGAAAGGCCTGCGAAGAAGAGCGTGAGTGCGAGGTCGTCAATCCGAGTCCGCGAGCCCATAAAATCAAGGTCAGCGACTAGGGCCACACGGCCGCCGCTGAAGAGCACGTTGTTGTCCCAGAAATCGCCGTGCACTAACTGGTGAGGCAATGTCCGCGAGCCGGCTCGCAACTCGGCCACGGCCAGGCGCTCCGCCAGGTCGAGAGACTTGTCGGCCAGTTCCGCCTCCGTCGTGGTCGGTGTCCAGCTACGAATACGATCACATGCCCTGGCCACCCAAGCGAGAGCTTCGTCTGGGCCTACGTGGTTCGCAAATTCCGGCTTATCTGCCGCTTCGCCTAGATTGAGGGGGCGAAGCAATGTGTGGATGCGGCCCAACAGAGGCATCGCTGCCAGCACCTGCCCCCAGTCGTCCATCTTTGCATCGCACGGGACGAATCGCTCCACCTCGACGAGACGGTTGCCGAGGTTCGTCCACGTCTCACCGTCACGGGTCAGCCGCTGCTCCGCGCAAGGAATCGAGCCGCGCGCCAACCGCTGGCGGACAACGTTGATGGCTTCAAGCCGGTCCCGCCGCACCCACGGTCGATAGACCCTGGCGACCCAGCGTCCCTCCACCAGCAAGTTGAGGTTCGCCGAACCGCCCAGGTCTTGTGCGTCGCTGCTCGCGGCGTCGAGGCCGTATGCATCCCGAAGAACCTCGAACAAAGCCGCCGACGGCTGCGGGCGCAGGCCGCGCCGTCCGCCGCCCGCGTCATCACTCTCGGTGTTCGTCGTCATTCGCGGTTCCGCCCGCAAGCCAAGACGGCAGGCTACCGTGCAGCGCGTGCAGGCTCCAATTCGCGACGACGCCGCAGAGGAATTGACGAGTCCGCTCCGGGTCGAACTCCCTTTTGGCCGCTGTCCAGAAAGCCGACGTTGATCGGGCGCGGCCTAACCGGGGCGTTGTCGATCGGGGCGCCAGGCGCCGATCAGGTCACCGGGACGCGTCTCGCCACGTGGGCCTTTAGGCGTCGGGCGTCTCCGGCCATGTCGAGGCGGGTTCGATCTGGACAGTGGCGCTACCTCATCCGGCTGGCTGATCAGCGGGCCAGCGCCCGCCGAGCTGAATCGGCCTGGTCCCCCGACCCTCCCACGTCTGCAAGCGGCTCCAGCCTGCGCAGAAACGCGCTACTGGGCCCTATGGGTGTCGCGTCGACCTAATCCGATGGAGCGCTTGACTGCGCGCGCGGCTCACCCATGTTGCGTTACTGGCGGGACCGCTGGCGATCTTTGACTTCGTGAAAAGTGACCATCGCCGCGCCGGAGCCGGCGACGACCGGCGCCGCAACAACGGTGAATCTACGGTGCGGGCCGCGGTTTTCGCTCTGGGAAGGGTGCTCTGGAACGGTGGCGGTAACGGTGCACGAACGGGTGGAAACGGCTGGCGCCGCAGCTCGGCTCGGGTCGTTAGCGGCGTGAAGACCGTTAGCAATTCCAACACCTTGGGCGACGTCTGAACGTCCTTCTCCCGCAGGGGGGCTGTTGCAAAACTCCCCTCCCCCCTGCGGGGAGGGGTCGGGGGTGGGGGTGCGAGCACGACCGCCTGCCGTCAGGACCCGGAGATTCCCAAGCCGAATCAACGACGACCGAGCTGACACCCCCATCCCCAACCCTTCCCCGCAAGGGGGAAGGGAGCTTTCGGAGCGATCTCATCGAATTGCGCAACAGGCCCGCAAGGGGAGAAGGATTCTGACCGCCGCTTCAGCGAGAGATGTGTGAACGCGGCAGCCTCAGCAGGGAGGCGTCAGCCGAACAGCGTGCAGGCCCCTTCGTCCGCCGGGCCGGCCGCCGCTCGCGCCCAGCCGAAGAGCTCGCGGCCGAAGCCGTGGCCGGGGCGGGGCGGCTCGGCCGGCGCGCGGGCGTTGAGGGCGCGGTCGTCGAGGCGGATCCCGAGTTCGCCGGCGTGGGGGTCGAGGCGGATGATGTCGCCGTCGCAGACCTTGGCGAGCGGGCCGCCGGTCGCGGCCTCCGGCGTCACGTGGATCGCCGCCGGCACCTTGCCCGACGCGCCCGACATGCGCCCGTCGGTCACCAGCGCCACCTTGCGGCCCCGCTCCAGCAGCACGCTCAGCGTCGGCGTCAGGCTGTGCAGCTCCGGCATGCCGTTGGCGCGAGGACCCTGGAAGCGGACCACGGCCACGAAGTCGCGGTCGAGTTCGCCGCGCTGGAAGGCGGCCAGCAGCTGGTCCTGGTCGTCGAAGCAGATCGCCGGCGCCTCGACCACCCGATTCTCCGGCTTCACCGTCGAGACCTTGACCACCCCGCGGCCCAGCGGCCCGGTCACCATGCGGATGCCGCCCTCGGCGTCGAAGGGATTGTCGACCGAACGCAGGATGTCGGGCGCCAGCGACTTGTCCGTCCCGTCTTTCCAGACCAGCGCGCCGTCCTTGAGGAACGGCTCGCGCTGGTAGAGGCGCAGACCCTCGCCGGCCACGGTGGCGACGTCGGCGTGGGCGAGGCCGGCGTTCAGCAGCTCGCGCACCACGAAGGCCATGCCGCCGGCGGCCTGGAAGGCGTTCACGTCCTCGGCGCCGTTCGGGTAGACGCGGGCGATCAGCGGCGTGACGCGGGAGAGGTCGTCGAAGTCCTCCCAGGCGAGCAGGATGCCGGCGGCCCTGGCCATGGCGACCAGGTGCAGGGTGTGGTTGGTCGAGCCGCCGGTCGCCAGCAGCCCCGCCACCGCGTTGACGAACGCCTTCTCGTCGACGATGCGCGACATCGGCGTGTAGGCGTTGGTCGGCGGGCCGATCTCCACCGCCCGCTTGGCCGCCGCCGCCACCAGGGCGTCGCGCAGAGGCGTGCCGGGATGCACGAAGGCCGAGCCCGGCAGGTGCAGGCCCATCATCTCCATCATCATCTGGTTGGAGTTGGCGGTGCCGTAGAAGGTGCAGGTGCCCGGGCCGTGGTAGGCCTTCATCTCGGCGTCCAGCAGGTCTTCGCGGCTGAGCTTGCCCTCGGCGTAGAGGCCGCGGATGCGGGCCTTGTCGGCGTTGGAGAAGCCGGAGGTCATCGGGCCGGCCGGGACGAGGATCGACGGCAGATGCCCGAAGAGCGCCGCGCCAATGAACAGGCCGGGCACGATCTTGTCGCAGACGCCCAGCAGCAGCGCCCCGTCGAAGGCGTCGTGGGTGAGCGCGACGGCGGTCGACATGGCGATGACGTCGCGGGAAAACAGCGACAGCTCCATGCCGCCGCGGCCCTGGGTGACGCCGTCGCACATGGCCGGCACGCCGCCGGCATACTGCGCGGTGGCCCCGACCTCGCGCGCCGCGCGCTTGATGATGGCCGGGAAGCGCTCCAGCGGCTGATGGGCCGAGAGCATGTCGTTGTAGGCCGAGACGATGGCGAGGTTGGGCGCGGCGGGATTGCGCACGCGGGCTTTGTCGTCATCGGGGGAGGCGGCGAACGCGTGGGCGAAATTGGCGCAGCTCAGCTTGGCGCGGCCGGGCCCTGAGCGGCGGGCTTCGTCCATGCGCTCCAGGTAGCCCAGCCGGGTCTCGCGGCTGCGCTCGGCGATCCGCTGGGTGACCTCGAGAGTGACGGGATGCATCGGAGGACTTCCTTCAAGGAGACCAGATCACGCGGACCGGCGTCTTGGTCTGGCGCAGGAGCGCGGCGACCGGCGGACCCGCGGCCAAGTCGGCCGCCGCCCGCTCAATCAGCGCCCGCCTGGCCTCGCCGCTCGTCAGCACCACCACGAGCCGGCTGTCCAGAAGCGTTGCCAGCGTCAGGCTGATCCGCGGCACATAGGGCGCGAGCCCCGCCCGCGCCACCCCGACCACCGCCCGATCGCCGGCGAGATCCAGCGCGGCGGCGAGCCCCGGATCGTTCGGGAACAGCGAGGCGATGTGTCCGTCCTCGCCCATGCCCAGCAACACCGCGTCGAACGGCCTGAGCGCCTGGACCGCCGGCTCGGCCGCCGCGGCGTCGGCCGCGGGCGTCGGGCCGGCGCCCTTCAACGGGATGAAGCGCGCGGCGGCCGAGCGGCCCTGCAACAGGCGCTCGCGCACCAGCCGCTCGTTGCTCTCCGGCGAGTCGGCGCCCACGAACCGGTCGTCGCTGAGGGTGACGGTGATCCGGGACCATTCGAGGTCGATCGCCGCCAGCCGATCGTACACCGGCCCGGGACTGCGCCCGCCAGTGACGACCAGCCGCTTCGGGCCGGGCGGCGTGAGCTGCGCGACGATCGCCTCGGCCGCGGTGTCGGCGGCCAAATCGCTGGTGGCGAAGGTCTCGATCACGACTCCCTTCCCCCTCGAGGGGAGGGGTCGGGGGTGGGGGTGTGCCGCCCCCGCTCCGCCGCAGGCGAAAACCGCCCAAAACCCGGGTCGCGGCAGGAGCCCCCCACCCCTAGCCCCTCCCCTCGAGGGGGAGGGGAACTACTCATCCAGCCAGTCCCGGCCGGAGCGTTCCAGCAGGGCGAAGGCGCCGGCGGGGCCCCAGCTGCCGGCGGCGTAGGGTTTGGGGGCGATGGAGAGGTCGCGCCAGGTGTCGGCGACGCCGTCGATCCAGGCCCAGGCCAGCTCCACCTCGTCGCGGCGCACGAACAGCGACGGGTTGTCGGCCAGCACGTCGAGCAGCAGCCGCTCGTAGGCGATGCGCCGCCGCCCCCCGCCGTTCAGCGACAGGCTGAGCGGCAACGCCTGCAGCCGGTTACCCTGCAGGCCGGGCCGGCGGTTCATCAGCAGCAGCGAGATGTCCTCGTCGGGCTGCAGGTCGATGACCAGGCGGTTGGCGGTGACGTCGTCCTCGGCCCGGTCGCCGAAGATCAGGTGCGGCAGCGGCTTGAACTGGATGACGATCTGGGTGCGCCGCTCCGGCAGGCGCTTGCCGGTGCGCAGGTAGAACGGCACGCCCGCCCAGCGCCAATTCTCGATGTCGGCGCGCAGCGCGACGAAGGTCTCGGTGTCGCTGGGCCCGCCTTTTTCCTCGACGTAGGCAGGCGCCTGTTTTCCCTCGACGACGCCTGCCCGGTACTGGCCGCGCACGCTGAGCTGCTGGGCGGTGGCGCGGTCGAAGGGTTTCAGGGATTTCAGCACCTTCACCTTCTCGTCGCGCACCGAGTCGGCGCTGGCGTCGGGCGGCGGCTCCATGGCGACCAGGCAGAGCAACTGCATCATGTGGTTCTGCACCATGTCGCGGAGCGCGCCGTACTCGTCGTAGTAGGGCCAGCGATCGCCGACGCCGTCGGTCTCGGCCACGGTGATCTGCACGTGATCGATGGCGAGGTTGTTCCACAGCGGCTCGAACAAGGTGTTGGCGAAGCGGAGCGCCAGCAGGTTCTGGACCGTCTCCTTGCCGAGGTAGTGGTCGATGCGGAACACGCGCCGCTCCTCGAACACCTGGGCGACCTCGGCGTTGATCTTGCGCGAGCTCTCCAAGTCGTGGCCGATCGGCTTCTCCACCACGATCCGGCAGTCGCCGCAGGCCAGGCCCGCCTCTTCCAGCGCCTTGCAGACCGAGCCGTAAAGGCTGGGGGAGAGCGCCAGGAAGAAGATCGTCGGCGCGTCGCCGATGCGTTCGGCCACGCCTTTCAGACCCTCGCCTCGGGTGACATCGGCCGGGCAGTAGTCGAGCCGCTCGGAGAATCGCCCCCACACCGCCTCGTCCAGGCCCTCCGGCCGCGCCGTCAGGATCTGATGCACGTGCTCGGCGAAGCTGGCGCGGTCGAGGTTGGAGCGCGCCGAGCCGACGATCTTCAGCTCCTTCGGCAGGTGACCGTCGAGATCGAGGAAGTAGAGCGACGGCAACAACATGCGCGCGGCGAGGTCCCCCGTCGCACCGAAGATCACCAGTCGCTGGATCGTGGATTTGGGCTCGGGCATGCGCGCGAACGCATGATACGGCCGCCCGCCGCCGTCTAGAGAAAAAGGCGTCCGAAAATGTATTCAAACAACCGTTTGCAGCGGTTGCGCGCGCCATGGGGGCCGGACCATAATGCGGGCTATCGATAGGCAAGATGATCATCGGCCCATCACCGGGCCACGAGGAGACGCTAGATGGCTTGGGATTTTGAGACGGATCCGGAATTTCAGAAGAAACTCGATTGGATCGAAGAGTTCATGGAGGAGAAGGTCGAGCCTCTCTCCAACCTGGGCCGGGCCCTCATGGTGCCGGGCGCCCGCGAGAAATTCATCAAGCCGCTCCAGGACGAGGTGAAGGCGCAGGGCCTGTGGGCCTGCCACCTCGGGCCCGAACTCGGCGGTCAGGGTTTCGGTCAGCTGAAGCTGGCGCTGATGAACGAGAAGCTGGGCCGCGTCGGCCTCGCCCCCTCGGTGTTCGGCTGCCAGGCGCCCGACACCGGCAACGCCGAGATCATCGCCCACTACGGCACGCCCGAGCAGAAGGAAAAGTGGCTGTGGCCGCTGCTGAACGGCGACATCCGCTCGGCCTTCTCGATGAGCGAGCCGGCCGGCGGCTCCGACCCCACCACCTTCAAGACCCGCGCCGAGGAGAGGAACGGCAAGTGGGTGATCAACGGCGAGAAGTACTTCTCGTCCGGCGCCTACGGCTCCTCGGTGTTGGTGGTGTATGCGGTCACCGACCCCGACCATAAGGACATCCACCAGAAGACCTCGATCTTCCTGGTGCCGACCAAGACGCCGGGCGTGGAGATCCTGCGCGGCATCGGCGTCGGCGCCGGCGAGGGCGGCGGTCACGCCTACATCCGCTACAACAACGTCGAGGTCGGCCCCGAAGCCCTGCTCGGCCCGCGTGGCGGCGCGTTCCTGGTGGCGCAGACCCGCCTCTCCGGCGGCCGCGTGCACCACGCCATGCGCACCGTCGGGGCCTGCCAGAAGGCGTTCGACCTGATGTGCCGCAGAGCCGTCTCGCGTCAGACCCGCGACGGGCGGCTGGCCGACATGGCCGTGGTGCAGGAGCAGATCTGCGACAGCTGGATCGCGCTGCAGTCGTTCCGCCTGCTGGTGCTGCGCACCGCCTGGCTGATCGACAAGCACAAGGACTACAATCTGGTGCGCAAGGATATCGCCGCCATCAAGGTGGCGATGCCGAAGGTCTACCACGACATCGCCGCCACCGCGGCGCACCTGCACGGCGCCATGGGCGTCTCCAACGAGATGCCGTTCATGGGCATGCTGACCAGCGCCATGGTGATGGGCATCGCCGACGGGCCCACCGAGGTCCATAAGGTGACCGTCGCCAAGCAGGTGCTGAAGGACTACCGGCCCGACCAGGACCTGTTCCCCAGCTACCATCTGCCGAAGCTGAAGGAAGCGGCGCTGGACAAGTACTCGTCGGCGATCGAGGAACTGAAGGCGTCGGCGACGTCGCGCGCCTCGGAGCCGGCGTAAACGCTTTCAAGGCTCACTCCGGGTCGCTACTCGTTGCTAGATCGCGTCTGACGATCCGGAGAGTCCCTGCAAGATGGCATTGGCCCGTGGGCGCCAGCCCTTCATCGTCGGCATCGGCGGCACGGTGCGCACGCCCTCCTCGTCGGAGCGGGTGCTGATCGCCGCACTGACGGCGGCCGAGGCGGCCGGCGCCCGCACCCAGTTGTTCGGCGGCGAGATCCTGTCGCGGCTGCCGATCTACAATCCCAACGACGCCCAGCATCCGCCGGAACGCTCGGCGCTGGTGGATGCCATCCGCAACGCCGACGGCGTCATCGTCGCGACGCCGGGCTACCACGGCTCGCTATCGGGGCTGATCAAGAACGCCCTCGACAGCCTGGAGCCGCTGCGCGACGACGCCCGTCCGTATCTTGACGGCCGCGCCGTGGGCTGCATCGTGGTCGCCGACGGCTGGCAGGCCTGCGGCTCCGCGCTGGCGCACCTGCGCTCCATCGTTCACGCCCTGCGCGGCTGGCCGACGCCGCTCGGCTCCACCATCAACAGCGCCACCCAACCCTTCAACGCCGCGGGGGCGCTGAAGAGCGAGCGCGACCTCTTCCAGGTGGAGCTGGTCGCCAGGCAGGTCGTGGAGTTCGCCGAGAGGTGGGCCAAGTAGCGTCGGAGGCCCCCTCCCGCTCGCTACGCGAGTCGCCTTCCCCAGAGGGGGAGGATAGCCCCCGCGCGATCTCTTCCCCCTCTGGGGAAAGTGGCCCGAAGGGCCGAAGGGGCCCCGCTCAGTCCTTCGCTTCCGCCTTCTCCAGCGCCTCGCGCCAGGCGGCGCGGGCGGCGGCGCGCTGGGGTTGGGCGGGCGCCTGGCCGGTTTCGGCGACCTGGCGGCCGAGCGCGATCACCTTGGGGATCTCCTCGTCCTTCAGGGGCCGCATCCATGCCTTGCGCTTGAATGCGGCCTCCACATAGGGCGCCAACTCGGCGGTCTTCCTGGCGACGCGCTCCGGCTCGCGGGCCTTGAACTCGCCCATCACTTCGCCGGCGAACAGCGTCAGCGCCTCGCAGATGTCCGCGTGCTTGTTGCGCCCCGCCTGCTGGATGAAGGCGACCTGGTCGACGCCGCAGGCCTCGAACTTGCGGATGTGCTCGCGCACCTGGTCGGGATTGCCGATGCCGCCTTCCGCCGCCACCGCGCCCCCTAGCGCGCCGGCTTCAGACCGCTGTTCCGCCATCGCCGCCTGCGCCTTCTGGAACAGGTCCCAGACGTTTGTGCGCCCCGGCACGTGCTCGCCGAATCCGTAGTGCCAGCCGAGCGCGAACTGGAAAAAGCGGAAGCCCTCCTGGAACCGCCGCCGCGCCTCGGCCGTGTCCTGGTGGATGCCGAACGACGACACCATGCAGATGTTGGGATTCACCGCGTGGCCGATCGGCACGCACTCCTCCTTGAAGATCCGATAGTAGTCGTCGACCCACTGCCTGGCCTCGGCCGGATCGACGAAGGCGAAGGTCAGCGCGCCGATGCCGAGCTTGGCCGCCAGCTTGATGGTCTCGCGGTTGGAGCAGGCGACCCACAGCGGCGGATGCGGCTTCTGCACGGGCTTGGGCGTCAGATTGCGGGCCGGCATCGAGAAGTATTGACCCTGAAAGCCGGGGTATGGGTCCATGGCCAGGATGTTGGCGCACTGCTCCACCGCCTCGCGCCAGGCCGGGCGCTTGTCCGCCACCGGAACGCCGTAGCCGCCGAGCTCCGCCCAGGCCGAACTCTCGCCGGTGCCGAATTCGACCCGGCCGTTGGACACCAGGTCGAGCGTGGCGATGCGCTCGGCGACCCGCGCCGGGTGGTTATAGCCCGGCGGCATGAGCACGATGCCGTGGCCGAGACGGATCTGCTTGGTGCGCTGCGAGCAGGCCGCGAGGAACACCTCGGGCGCGGAGGAGTGCGAATACTCCTCGAGGAAGTGGTGCTCCACCTCCCAGACATTGTCGAAGCCTAGCTTGTCGGCGAGTTCGACCTCGTCGAGCGCGTCCTGAAACAGCTTCTGCTCCAGTCCCTCGGTCCAGGGCCGCGGCAGCTGATGCTCGTAGAAAATGCCAAAGCGCATGGTTGAAATCTTCCTGTGAAATTCATCCCTGGCGTCCGGCCGGGCGCCCGTTCGTTATCGATGATCACAGGAATACCGCAGTCGCCGGAGGGCCACCAGAGCGACGGACCGGTTCAGGATGGAGCGAACTCGCCTTCCGGCTCCAGCGCCTCCAGAGAGGGTACGGCGTCGCCGTCGCCGACTTCCAGATCGCTGCCGGGCACATGGTGCATCATCCGCACCTTCCGCCAGTCGCCATAGCGATAGTAGAGCGCGGTCAGGGCGCTGGAGGTCAGCGTGCCCAGCGGGAAGCTCCACCAGATCGCCTCCGGCCCGAAATGCGGGATCATGAAGTAGGCGAACGGCACCCTGATCAGGAACATCGACGTGACCAGGATCAACAGCGGCGGCCACACAGCGCCGGTGGAGCGCACGATGCCGCTGAGGGCGAAGGTGGCGTTGAAGATCACGAACGCCCACAGCACCGTCCGGTCGATGTGCAGGGCGAGCGGGATGGTCGGCGAGTGCAGCGGCAGGAAAATGTAGAGCGGCAGCGGTCCCAGCAGGTAGATGATCGCCGCGACACTGCCGGTCACCGCAACGCTCAGCATCAGGCCGATGCCAGCGATGCGGTCCACGCGCGCCCAGAGGCCGGCGCCGACGTTCTGCCCCGCCATGGACGAGATCGACATGCCGACGGCCATGCCGGGCATCTGGATGTAGTTCCACACCTGCATGGCCCCGACGTAGGCGGCCGACGTCAGCGCCCCGAAGCCATTGACGAAGCGCAGCATGGTCATGCCGGAGAGCGACATGAAGAACATCTGCAGGCTCATCGGGATGCCGCGGAATATCAGCGGGCGCAGGATTTCGGGGTCGGGCCAGAGCAGGCGCAGATCGCGCCCCTTCAGCATCAACACGCTGTTCCGCCGGTAGAGGGTGACCAGCAGCGCCGCCAGCGAGGTGCTCTGAGCTATCAACGTCGCCGTGGCGGACCCGCCCACGCCGAGGCGCGGGATCGGACCCAGACCGTGGATCAGCAACGGGTTGAGGATGATATCCAGGCCGACCGCGATGGCCATGAAATAGAATGGCGTCCGCGAGTCTCCCACCCCGCGCTGGGCCATCTGCAGGAACTGGAAGAAGTACATGAACGGCATCGCGGCGAAGACGACCCGCAGGTAGATGATCGCTTCATCCTTGGCGGCGAGCGGCGTGTGCATCGCGTTCAGGATGTGCGGGGCCAGGATTCCGCCGGTCAGCGACAGGATGATCGATACGACGGCGAAGAAGAACACCGCCGTGCCCATGATGCGCTTCACCATCGGCAAGTCGCCTGCGCCGAAATTCTGCGCGATCAGGATGTTGGCGGCCATGGTCGCGCCCATGATGGCGCTCTGCATCAGGAACATGACGCTGTTGGCGTTGCCGACCGCGGTGATGTCGGTGGCGCCCAGCATGTGGGCGATCCAGAACTGATTGGCCGTCGCGTTCAGCGACTGAAGCACGTTGCCGCCCAGAATCGGCAGGGCGAATATCACCAGCGTCGAGGCGATCGGACCCTCGGTGAGATTGCGACCGCCATGGCGCCCGCCCGGGCCGCGCATGCCGCCCGGCGGACCCATGCCGGGGCGCATGCCGCCGCGCCTCCCGGCGCCGGACGCGCCAGGGGACCCCGGCCCTGGGCCGGGGGTTGGCCTGGAAACCTC
>DATJRL010000245.1:0-8642 GCA_035504785.1 Caulobacteraceae bacterium | reverse complement strand
ACGGGCCGCCAGCCGCGCCGTCGCGCCCCAAGCGTGCTGATCCGTCTCTGGGTCGAGCCTGATCGGCAGAAGCGCCAGGTCAGCCAGCGTGGCGTCCGGAAAAGCGGCGTCGTGACGACCGCGCCCGACGCCCATCTCCAGCACGTTGGCGACCTCCAGCCGCCAGACGGCGGGAACCCAAGCGCCGCCGCTCCCAACCCCATCCCCAGCCCCTAGAAATTCCCGGATCCGATCGCCAGTCGCCCTTCGACCCGTGGACCTCAGTCGTCGCGGTGGACGCGTTCGCGGCGCTCGTGGCGTTCCTGGGCTTCGAGGCTGAGGGTGGCGATCGGACGCGCCTCGAGCCGGGCAAGACCGATCGGCTCGCCGGTCTCTTCGCAGAAGCCGTACACCCCATCCTCGATTCGCCGCAGCGCGTCGTCGATCTTGGAAATCAATTTTCGCTGCCTATCTCGTGTCCGCAGCTCAAGAGCCCGATCGGTCTCCGACGAAGCGCGATCCGCCAGGTCAGGATGATTTTCGGTTTCGGCCTGTAGATGACTGACGGTCTCGCGAGATTCGCGGAGAATGTCCTCTTTCCATCCCAGCAGTTTTTGCTTGAAGTACTCAAGCTGCCGTTCATTCATGAACGGTTCGTCCTCACTGGGACGATACTCTGTTTCTTCGAGCACTGTCGCAGTCGCCTGCATTGACGCCCCACTGCCCTCTAAACGTGGTCCCCGGATGCATCGCCGGGCGCGCGGCTTATAGCAAAAGTCGGGCCGCCGGCAATGAACCTCGCGCAGAGGGTGCGCGAGGTCGGTGAATTTTGGGTTCGCCCGCTCCGGCGCCCGCACCCGTCGAAAGGCGGAATCCGGGGCGGCTAGGCCGCGAGCCGAGACCCCTCGAACTTCGCCAGCTCGACGGCCGCCCGCGTTTCGATCTCGTCGAGCAGGCCCTCCAGCCGCGGATCGTCGGTGAGCGAGCGCTGTTCGCGAACGGCGCGGGTCAGCGCCTGCATGGCGCCCGCGGTCAGCCGCCCTTCGAGAAGTTCCAGCTTCAGGCCCTCCAGCGCGGCAAGGATGACCCCGGCGCGGCCCACGGCCCGGCGCTTGCGCTCCAGCGGACCGCCGACCTCCTGCAGGGCCATCAGGACGTCGAGCGAGCCGACCGCATTGACGCTCGAGGCGCCCATGGGCCCTTGCACGTCGGACGCCGAGGGGCTCGCCGCCGGCTGAAATCCGCCCGGGGCGGCCGAGAGGCCCGCGGCGCGCGCGCCCACGACGCCGCCGGCGGAGGTCGGACCAGCCGTTCCGCTAACCTTCATCGTCCGCGCAACTCCAAACCGGCGCTCATCCCGGCCATCGTCGACCCTCGTTGCTTGCGGCATGGTTAATGCCGGGCAAATTCTGCCGGGACCGGGCCGGCCGCGTGTCCTCCGGGTCAAGAACTGTTTGTTTCGATTGATGTTCTGTCGCGAACGCGACTGGCAAGGTTCTGGCATGGACGCGCGGGTCATCCGAAGGTTCGTTCATGCGTCACCTCCTCCGCCTGGTCTTCGCCGCGATTCTGGCCGGCCTGCTCGCCGCCGGTCCCGCCGCGGCAGGCTCGCGCATCAAGGACATCGTCGAGTTCGAGGGCGTGCGCGACAACCAGCTGGTCGGTTATGGCCTCGTCGTCGGCCTGAACAACACCGGCGATTCCCTGCAGAACGGGCCGTTCACCAAGCAGGCCATCCAGTCGATGATGGAGCGGCTGGGCGTGAATACCCACGACCCGATCGCCAGCGGCCTGATCAACACCAAGAACGTGGCCGCCGTCATCGTCACGGCCAGCCTGCCGGCGTTCGAGGCCCCTGGCTCGCAGATCGACGCCACCGTCTCGGCGATGGGCGACGCCAAGAGCCTGCTCGGCGGCACGCTGGTGCTGACGGCGCTGATGGGCCCGGACGGGCAGACCTACGCGGTGGCGCAAGGCACCGTGGAGACGGGCGCGGTCTCCGCGTCCGGCGCGTCCGGCTCCTCGATCACCCGCGGCGTGCCCACCTCCGGACGCATCGCGGCCGGGGCGATCGTCGAAAAGGAGGTCGGCTTCAACCTCGACGAGATGAACGTGCTGCGCCTGACGCTGCGCAACCCGGACTTCACCACCGCGCGGCGCATCGCCGATGCGATCAACGCCACCTATCCCGGCACGGCGGTGGCGGAGAACCCCACCATCGTGGCCCTGCATCCGCCACCGGGGCACGACATGGTCAACTTCGTCACCGACGTCGAGGACCTGCAGGTGCAGCCCGAAGAGGCGGCGAAGGTGGTGATCGACGAAGTGGCCGGCGTGGTGGTGATGGGCGCCGACGTGCGCATCTCCCAGGTCGCCATCGCCCAAGGCAACCTCACCATCAGCGTCCAGGAGACGCCGCAGGTGAGTCAGCCGCTGCCGTTCAGCCAGGGCGCGACCACGGTCACGCCGCAGTCGAAGGTCAGCATCGACGAGGAGAAGGGCAAGCGGTTGCTGATGGTCGGCGGCGGCGCCTCGCTCTCCGGCCTGGTCGCCGGCCTCAACGCCCTCGGGGTCACCCCGCGCGACATGATCTCCATCCTGCAGACCATCAAGGCCGCCGGCGCCCTGCAAGCCGACATCGGGGTGATGTGATGAACGCGCTGTCGCTGCCGCCCACCCCCGTCGACCCGACCCAGAGCGTCCAGGCCACGAGCGCCGCCGAACTGGCCAGGCGCGGGCAGATCCACAAGACGGCGCAGAACTTCGAGGCTTCGTTCCTGACCACGATGTTCGAGACCATGTTCTCGTCCGTGCCCACCGACAGCGCCTTCGGCGGCGGGCCGGGCGAGGACATGTGGAAAGGCTTCCTCGCCGAGGCCATCGCCAAAGAGACCGCCCAGCGCGGGGGCATCGGCGTCGCCGCGGCCGTCGAGAAGGAAATGCTGAAGCTGCAGGGTCTGAGCGAGCCGTCGCCGGCTTCGGCCGCGGCGGCCACCCCGACGCTGGCCCCGCCACGCACATTGGCGGCGCCCCTCTGGCGGCTCGCCGCCAAGCCCTCGCAGGAGACGGTTCAATGAGCGAGTCCCTGGATCGCACGCTGGAAGCCATGCTCGAGGTCACCGAGCGGCTGACGGCCCTGCTTGCCCACCAGGCCACGGCCTTCGAGGCCCATCGCCCGCAAGACGCCGCGGCGGAGATGCCCGAGGTCTCGCGGCTCGCCGGCGTCTACCGCGCCGGCTCGGAGGGCCTGCGCGCGCAACCGGCGCTGCTGAAGGGCGTCGATCCGGCGCTGCGCCAGCGGCTGGTGCGGGCGACCGAGACCTTCGAGGCCGTGCTCGATCGGCAGGGACGCGCGCTGACGGCGTCGAAAACGGTCACCGAGGGGGTGGTGAAGGCGATCGCCGACGAGATCGCGGCCCGCCGCAACATCGGCCAAGCCTACGGCCCGGGCGCGGCGCGCAAGCCGTCGGCGACCGCGATCACCCTGAACCAGCGCGCCTGAGCGAGCCGTCGGCGCCTTCTCCCGCAAGGGGGCTGTTGCAAAACTCCCCTCCCCCCTGCGGGGAGGGGTCGGGGGTGGGGGTGCGAGCACGACCGCCTGCCGTCAGGACCCGGAGATTCCCAAACCGAATCAACAACGACCGATCTGGCACCCCCATCCCCAACCCTTCCCCGCAAGGGGGAAGGGAGCTTTCAGAGCGATCTCATCGAATTGCGCAACAGGCCCGCAAGGGGAGAAGGCGTTGGGCTTGGGCCGCGCTCGACTTCTTCGCCCGCCAACCTTAGCCTGGATTCCATGGCCGACGGCGGATCCAGACGCGCTGCGCCGCGAGGCGCCTCGGACACCGCCGAGCCGCTGCCCGCGATCCGCGAGCGGGTTCTGGTCGTCGACGACTTCCTGCCGGCGGAGCTGGCCGAGGCGATGCGCGCCGACATCGACGCGCACTTCGCCGACCCGCAGCAGCACAAGCCCGACACCCACCAGGTCTGGAACTACTGGTTCGTGCCGGAGCTCTACGCCTATCTGCGGACACAGCCGGAGAAGGTGATCGGGGAGCCGCGGGTGCGGGCGTTTCACGACCACCTGCGCGGCTGGTCGCTCATGACGCTCGGGCTTGGCGGGGTCACCTGGCCCTATCTCAGCCTTTACGTCCCCGGCTGCCGGCAGAACCTGCACAACGACTCGGTCAACGGGCGCTTCGGCTTCGTGTTCTCGCTGACCAGGAACGAGCGCCGCACCATCGGCGGCGAGACCATCGTTCACCGCGAGGGAGACCCGTTCCGTGCGCTGAGCGCCCGGCCGGGCGCCGGCGGCGACTTCTATGAGTCGATCGCGCCGCGATTCAATCGGCTGGTGATCTTCGACGATCGCCTTCCGCACGCGGTCGAACGGATCGAGGGGTCGATGGACCCGCGGGAGGGCCGCTTCGTGCTGCACGGACACATCAGCGAGCAGGGTCCGGCGGCCGCCGGCGCCTTGCCGCCCGCGGCCGCGGTCGAGCCGGCGCGAGCCGCGATCCACGCTTTCACCACCGCCCATTTCATCGACGGCTACCAGGGGCTGATCAGCGTGCAGCTCGACATCCTGCCCGACGGCTCGGTCGCCGACTGCCGCCTGCTGCTCGACCGGGTCATCCATCCCGACGCCCGCGACACCCGCTGGCCGGGGCTGGCGCGCACCCTCGTCGCCCAGCTGGCCGCCGCCCGCTTTCCGGCCGCCGATGGCCCGACGCGGCTGATGCTGCCGATCGTGTTCGGCTCGCCGGTGGGCTGACCGGCCGCGATCTATCGACGGCTGCGATACACCCCCGCCCCGGCCCGCCCCCATGTAAAGGGCGGGAGTCTCGCACCCCGGCGGAAGCTAGATGTCGAGTCGACTCGGAGTCGCCTTTCCCCGTCACCGCGGACGGCCCGCAAGGCCGATCCGGGGCCGGACCATCCGGTTCCTGGACGAACGCCAGCTCGGTGGCGGCGCTGCCGGCCCCGGATCAGCGCCCCCGATGAAGTCGGGGGCTTGTCCGGGGTGACGGCCTGATCCCTTCTCTACGCCTCCGCCCACATCCGGATCAGGTTGTGGTAGGCGCCGGTGAGGCCGACGACGGCGCGGTGGGCGTCGCCGAGTTCGGCGCGGGCCGTGGCGATGTCGCGGTCGAGGCCGTGCAGCAGCGCGCGCCGGCCATCGTCGCGAACCATGGATTGCACCCAGAAGAACGCCGCCAGACGCGACCCGCGCGTCACCGGTTCGATCCGATGCACGCTGGACGCCGGATAGACCACCGCATCGCCCGCCGGCGCCTTCACCCGCTGCTCGCCGAACGCGCCTTCGATGACCAGTTCGCCGCCGTCGTAGTCGGCCGGGTCGGACAGGAAGAGCGTGCACGCAATGTCGGTGCGGTAGCGCGCGCCGTTCGTGGCGAAACGGATGGCGTTGTCGATATGGGCGTCGAAGCCCATGCCGGCGTCGTAGCGATTGAACAGCGGCGGAAACACCCGCAGCGGCAAGGCGGCCGCGATGAAGCCGGAGTGCCGGCGCAGCGCGTCCAGGACCAGCTGCCCGAGTTCGACCCCCGCGGCCGAACCCTCCGGCAGTTGCAGATTGCGCTTGGCCAGCGCCGACTGCGGTCCAGCAGTGGCCCTGCCGTCCTCCCAGGTCGCCGCCGCCAGCACGGCGCGGCCACGGGCGAGTTCGGCTGCGGACAGAACGGCGTGCGCGTAAGTCAGCATGGGGCGATGGCCGCCGGACGCGCCGGGGGCCCGATGCTCCGGAGCGGCGATCCGCCTGCCCGCCTCGACCTCACCGCGACCTCCAGGATGCGAATGCTACTGCGAATAATTCGCAACTAGCCGCCCGGACAGGCGGCTGTCAATCGGCGCGGACCGATCATGTCCCAGACAAGGCGGCGCATTCTTGCTCGTTCCGCCTGCTCGCGGCGTCACTTCCGTTCAGCCGCCGAGCACCAACTCGCGGTCGATGCCGATTGCGGCCAGGAAGTCGCGGTCGTGGCTGACGACGATGAGGGCGCCGTCGTAGGCGGCGAGCGCGGCCTCGACGGCGGCGATCGAGTCGAGGTCGAGGTGGTTGGTCGGCTCGTCGAGGATAATCAGCCGCGGCGGATGCGCCGCCGTCAGCGTGCAGGCGAGCGCGGCGCGCAGGCGCTCGCCGCCGCTCAAGGCCCTCGCGGGCTTCAGGGTGGCGGCATTGCGGAAGACGAAGCGCGCCAGGGCGGCGTGGGCGGCGTTGTCGTCGGCGGCGGGGTTGAGGCGGCGGAAGTTCTCCAGCAGCGTCTGGTCGCCCTCGAGCAGCGCCGCGCGCTGATCGAGCAGCACCGCCGGCACAGGCCGTCGCACCTCGCCGGCGGTCGGCGCCAGGTCGCCGGTGGCGAGGCGGATCAAGGTGGTCTTGCCCACGCCGTTCGGTCCGGTCAAGGCGATGCGCTCCGGCCCGACCAGGCGGAACGTGACGCCGTCCAGCACCCGAGCTCCATTCGGCCAAGCGAACCTGACATCCTCGAAGCTCAGCACCTGGCTGCCTTCCGGCAAGCCGGAGGGCGGCAACTCGAAGGTGAGTCGACGCACGCGCTCGATCCGCGCCCGGGCGTCGGCGAGGTGGCGCTCGGCCTCGGCGCGCAGCCGCTCGGCGAGGCGACTCTGGCGGCCGGCGGTGTTCTCGGCGCGCTCGGCCTGGCCGTCGAGCCACGACTTCGGCATGTCGCGACGGGCGCGCAGCTGCCGACCCTTGGCGTCGGTCCGCGCCTTGCGCTCCTTCGTCTGCTGGAGGCCGCGACCGACCCGAGCCACCGCCTGTTCGGCGCGGTCGAGGTCGCGCACGGCCGCGGCTTCCGCCTCGGCCCTGCGGGCCGCGTAGAGGTCGTAGTCGCCGCCGTAGACGCTGGCGCCCAGGCTGGAGAGCTCGACGATCCGATCCATGCGCCGGAGCAGCGCCCGGTCGTGGCTCACCACCAGCGCCCCACCCCGCCAGCCCTCCAGCATCGCGGCCACGGCGGCGCGGCCGTCGGCGTCGAGGTTGTTGGTGGGCTCGTCCATGACGATAAAGTCAGGTTGGGCGACGAGGAGCGACGCCAGCGCCGCGCGGGTGGCCTCCCCGCCGCTCAAGGAGGCCGCGTCGCGATCGAGCGTCATCTCGGCGAGCCCCGTCTCGACGAGCGCCGCGTCGATGCGCTGGGGCAGGTCCCACTGTGCGGCCTCGAGATCGCCGGCGCGCCCCTCGCCGGCCTCGATCCGCTTCAGTCGAGCGAGTTCGCCGGCGACGCCGAGCAGGTCGGCGAGGCTCGCGCCGGGCGGCGGCGCGAGCGCCTGGCGCAGGGCCGCGACCCGGACGCCGACGGTCACGGCGCCGGCGGCCGGCTGGGTTTCGCCCAGGATCAGCGAGACGAGCGCGGTCTTGCCGACGCCGTTGCGGCCGACGAGGCCGGTGCGCTCGCGCCCGAAGGCGAGGGTCAGGTTGTCGAAGAGGAGGCGGCCGTCAGGGCTGAACTGGGCGAGGCTGTCGAGCGTGATGAGGGACATGAGGCGCCTGGCGATTGAGGACGAACGGGGCGGTCGGGTTCGTCGTCAGACGCATCGGTCGAGGTCCTTCGCGGGTCGAGGGGTGGGTATAGCGGGCGGCGGGGGGCGTGGGCAATTGGGCGGGCCGCTCCTCAACCGCTCCTCCCCCGCGATCGCGGGGGAGGTGTCACGCGGAACGTGACGGAGGGGGCGTCTCGGCGGTTGCCCCCTCCACCATGCTTCGCATGGTCCCCCTCCCCCGCTGTCGCGGGTGAGGAGCGGCGTTCAGAGCGGCATCACGATGTAGCCGGCGCGAGGGAAGTGGACGTGGAGGCGGCCGAGGCGCTCGTCCTCCCGCGCCAGGGTCACCCGCTCGGCGTTGGCGCCCACCAGCGTGCCGTCAATGGGGTCGCGCCCATAGTCGTCGGCCATCACGCGCACCGGCGCGCCAGGGGCCACGCCGAGCGGATCCGCCGGGTCGTGCGGCACGTAGACGGCAGGCTCGCTCGCGCGGGCGACCTCGAGCGCCTCGGCCGGGGCCATCTCGCTGCGCGAACCGTGGCCGATCGCCCGCACCCGTCCGATCCAGGCCTGCACCTTGGGCATCCCCGCCAGCAGATCAGCCATGATCATCGGCGTCGCGCCGCCCAGGAACCAGAAGTTCATGTAGGCGGCGATGTCGGCGAGGCCGGGCGACGCGCCGGCGAGATAGTCCGAGTTGGCCAGGCCGGCCTCGACCCAGGCGGCCTGCGCTCGCCACTGGCCCTTCATCGGCAGCCCGGCCGCCTTCATCGCCGCGGCGTTGAACGGCTGGCCGGAGAGCTTCTCGCGGTCCTCGATGAACTCCCGAGGGACCTCGATCTCGCCGAAGATGATCGGAACCGTGGCGCCGAAGAACGGACGGTCGGCCCAGAGGTTCACGGCCCAACCCACGCCTTCCAGAGGCGCGCCGGTGCGGGCGGCGACCTCGGCCAGGATCACCTGGGTGTCGCAGAAGACGTCCGCGCCGACCTGAAGCACGGGGATGCGACGGTAGCCGCCGGTGAGCGGCGTCAGCTCGGGCTTGGGCATGATCACCGGCTGGATCACCGATCGCCAGGCCACGCCCCGCAAGCCGAACAGCAGCCTCACCTTCTCGGAGAACGGCGAGGCGTCGT
>DATJRL010000244.1:0-2185 GCA_035504785.1 Caulobacteraceae bacterium | reverse complement strand
CGTCCATGGGGTCCTCCTTTCACCGACCTCGGAACCCTGCTCCCATCCGTCGGCCGGCGATAGCCGGTGGAGGGAGCCGGCGGAGAGGCGCTCGAGGATGGACGCCTCGTCCATCACCGATCCGGAGCTGGCGCGCCGCCGAACGGGACGACCCTGTTGTCCGCGTCGTGCCCGATGTCGGCTCGGCCGAGCCACGGGATGCCCGCGCGATGGCACCAATAGCGCGCTACCTGCTCTTCGGTCATGCCGAAGTCCGGGTCGTTGTCCGGGATCGCGCTGCAGCGGCCGAGACGCAGGCCCGCGATGCGCCGTATCCGCGGATTGCTGGTGATGTGGAGCAGCGACCGGTCGATGCGGTACATGTACTCCGACACCTCCTCCAGCATCAGCACGTGACCGTCGAGATCGGGCTGCAGCGGCGTGCCGATGATCGAACTCAGGATGGCGATGTTGAACGCGGCGGCCTTGACCGAACCGCCGCTCAGGCTCGGCTCGAGCGCCCCCGGATCGCGATCGACCAGCCAGGCCAGCGCGCGGGCGACCGCCGCGTCGCCCCCGTCGCGCAGAACGTCCTGGGCCATCGGGCCGTGCGAGACGTCCTGGAAGCCCTCGCGATACAGCGCCGCGAGCAGGGCGCCGCCATCGCTGTAGCCCAGATAGGCCTTGCGCGAGGCCGCTTCGCCCAGCCGAGGCAGGACCATTTCCACGAGCCGGCCGGCGCCGTAACCGCCGCGGGCGAACCAGACGGCGTCGTAGGCCGCGTCGTTGGCTGCCTCGACAAAGGCCGCCGCCCGGGTGTCGTCATCGCCCGCGAAGTGTCCGGAGGCGGCCAGGCACTGGGGGTGGAACACGATCCTGGGGGTCCGGTCCGGATAGAGGGCCGCCGCCAGGCCCTGGACCCGGTCGACGACCTCGGGCGCCATCCGCGACGACGGGGCGACCACCGCGATGCTGCAGACGGTTCGGGTCATGGACGTAACCTGCGTAGCGGGGGCGCTGTCGCCGATGGTTCAGAGCGTCGCATCCGGTTGCTGCGGCGCCGCCCACCCCATAGGCTTGGCGGATGAATCAGCGGCAAGCCTACTTCTTCTGCGGCGTCGGCGGCAGCGGGATGACGCCGCTCGCCCTGATCGTCCAATCCCGCGGCGCGAAGGTCGAGGGATCGGACCGGGCGCTCGACCAGGGTCGCCACCTCGAACGCTTCGAGTTTCTGCGCGCTCGCGGCGTGACGTTGCATCCGCAGGACGGCTCCGGCCTCGTGTCTTCCGCGCAGACGCTGGTCGTCTCCGCCGCCGTCGAGGAGACCATCCCCGATGTGCAGGCGGCGCGGCGGGTCGGCGCCCCGATCGTCACCCGCGCCGAGCTTTTGGCCCAGTTGTTCAACGCCGCGCCGGTCGGTGTGGGCGTCGCCGGCACCAGCGGCAAGTCGACCACCACCGCCATGCTCGGCTGGATCCTGACTTCGGCCGGCCTCGATCCGACGATCATGAACGGCGCCGAGATGAAGAACTTCGTCGGCCCCGGCGCCCCTTTCGCCAGCGCCCGCGTCGGCGCCGGCGCGAGCTTCGTGAGCGAGGTCGATGAGAGCGACGGGTCGATCGCGCTCTACGAGCCGGATATCGCCGTGGTGAACAACATAACCCTCGACCACAAATCGCTCGGAGAGCTTCGCGCGCTGTTCGGCGACTTCGTAGGCAAGGCCGACACGGTGGTGCTGAACCTCGACGACGCCGAGACGGCCGCGCTCGCGGCGGGCCTCGATCCGGCTCGATGCGTGACCTACAGCCTCGGTGACGGCCGTGCGGATCTGGTCGCCCATCCGCCCGACGTCTCTCCAGGCGGGATCGCGTTTCAGGTGTCGGCGCGTCGGACGGGCCAAGTCGCCCGCGTCGCGCTTCAGGTTCCCGGCCGGCACAATGCGGCGAACGCGCTGGCCGCCATCGCGGCGGCGGGCGCGCTGGGCGTCGGTCTCGAGCAAGCCGCGGGCGCCCTGGCGGCCTTCACCGGCGTGCGCCGGCGACTGGAGCTGGTCGGCGAGGAAGGCGGCGTCCAGGTGATCGACGACTTCGCCCACAACCCCGACAAGATCGCCGCGACGCTGGACACCCTGCACGCCTTCCCCGGCCGCCTGCTGGTGATGTTCCAGCCGCACGGCTATAGGCCGCTTCGGCTGATGAGGGACGCC
>DATJRL010000243.1:0-6425 GCA_035504785.1 Caulobacteraceae bacterium | reverse complement strand
GAAGCCGACGAAGGTGGCCTCCGCCAATCTTCCCCCTCTGGGGGAAGTGTCGGCGAAGCCGACGAAGGGGGCCTCCGCCGGCTCATGCCCGCAGACGCCCCGCGCTTTCGCAAAAAGAGGCGCCGGAGGCCCCCTGCGTCGTCCTCCGGACGACGCTTCCCCCAGCGGGGGAAGAGAGTCGGTTACCGCGGCAGCCGGTGGAGGCCGCAGATCTTGTTGCCGTCCGGGTCGCGCAGGTAGGCGAGGTAGAGGCCGCTGCCGGGACGTTCGCCGGGCGGGTCCTCGATCGCCGTGCCGCCGTTGGCGACGCCCGCCGCGTGCCAGGCGTTGGTCTGCTCGGGCGAGGCGCAGGCGAAGCCGATGGTGGCTCCGTTGGAGACCGTCGCCGGCTTGCCGTCGATCGGCGGCGTGACCCCGAACATGCCCGTGGACGTCCGGTAGAAGAGGCGCCCCCTCGGATCGACTGTGCCGGGCGGCACGCCCAGGGTCCCCAGCACGGCGTCGTAGAACGTCTTGGAGCGGTCGATATCGTTGGAGCCGACAAAGATGTGCGAAAACATGGCTTCCTCCTGATCGAAAATTCGTCGCTGGCTTGCAACCGCGCCAACGGCCGGCCGTCAAGGCATATCTCCGACCCTTTGGTGGGGACCGCGAAGCGGTGGAGGGGGCCTCCGGCGCGTGAGGCCCCCTGCGTCTGGCCGCTGACGCGTCCAGCCGCTTCCCCCAAAAAAAGGGGAAGAAATTCGCGGCGTCAAAGCGACCGGATGAACGCCTGCAGCTCCGCGCTCACCTCGCGATCCTCGGGCGTCAGGCCGCCGAAGCCGGCGTGGGGCATGCCTTCCCAGACGTGCAGCTCGGCGCGGACGCCGGCGTTGCGCAGCTTGCGGTGCATGATCGCCGCGTTGGAGAGGAAGAGGTCGCGTGTGCCGGCCTGCAGCAGGGTGGGCGGGAAGCCGGAGACGTCGCCGAACAGCGGCGAGAGGTAGGGGTGGGCGAGGTCCGCGCCGGCGGCGTAGGCGAGGTTCACCGGCATCAGCCGCCCCGTGAGCACTACGTCGAGCCCCATCAGCGTATTGAAGCTGTCGCCGCTCTCGGTGAGGTCGAGTTCGGGCGTCAGCAGCATCGCGCCGGCCGGCGCCGGCAGACCCTCGTCGCGGGCGCGCAGCAGCAGCGCCGCCGCCAGATTGCCGCCCGCTGACGTGCCCGAAACGACCACCCGTTCAGGCTGGACCTCGGCCAACAACGTCCGGTAGGCCGCCACACAGTCGTCCAGCGCCGCCGGGTAGGGGTGATCGGGCGCGACGCGGTAGTCGACGCCATAGGTCACCCGCCCCGAGCGCAGCGCCATCGCCATGGTCGAGAAACGCACGTTGGCCTCGCCGCCGCCGAACAGCAGCGCGCCGCCGTGGATGTCGAAGATCACATGGTCCTTGCCGAGCAGCCGCTCGCCCCGCGGCGTCGCCACTTGCACCGGAACGCCGCCCAGGGTCCGACCGACCGCGTCCGCCTTCAGCCGGGCGACGAAGGGCGCCGACATTTCGGCCGAGGCCGCGTTGCGGGAGGCGACAAGCCTGCGCCAGGCGTCCTTGTCGGAGAGCGGCGGATAGTCTCCGCCGGCGGGCCTGGGCGTCGCCAGCATCGCCCGCGCCGCGTCGCTGAGCGCCGCCGGATAGGGAACCCGCCGCGCCGCCAGATGCGTCCCGCTCTCGCCCGCTTCGTCCGCCATGTGGGTCCTCCCTCGTCCCACCCTAGACCTGAAGGCGTCGGCTCTGCTATCCGCGCCTCGAGACCGCGAGCGTCGCGGCCCTGGAGCGTCCTTTGACAAGCTGCTGGATCAGCCGGCGGATCCGCTAGTCCGCCCTTAGCCTTCCCGCCCGCTGCTCCCGCCGCGCGCTGATGCGCGGCTTCATCGGACCGTCTCGACATGCCATTCCAGACCGCGAGCGCGCCGGCGCTGGCTGCGGCGCGCGCCTATCGGGCGCTGTGTCGCAAGTTCCTGGCCCCGCCACGCGCGGGCGACCGACCACGACAACCTCCTCCTTCCAACCCCACAAGGGAGCGCCGCGATGACCTTCGCGCGGACCTATCGTGAGCGGCGGCCGCCAGCGCGCCGCCCTCGGCCAGAACCTCTTCCGCTCCGACGCCCCGGCGCGCCGGCTCGTCCAGGCCGCCGGCGTGCGGCCGGGCGACCGGGTCTATGACCTCGGGGCCGGAACCGGCCGGGTGACCGCTGCGCTGCTGGCGGCCGGCGCCCGCGTGGTCGCGGTGGAGCTCGATCCGACCCTGGCGCGCAAGCTCGCCGCCCGGTTCGACGGCGCGGACCTGCGCCTGGTCCAGTCCGACCTGGCCGAGGTCGCGTTCCGGCCGCCCTACAAGGTCGTGGCCAATCCGCCGTTCGGCCGCACCGCCGCGCTCATGAAGCGGCTGCTGTTCGACCCGCCGGCGCCCGTCTCGGCCGCGCTGGTCCTGCAGCGCGAGGCGGCGCTGAAGTACGCCGGCGCCCGCGCCAACGCCGTCTCGCTCGCGGCGCGACCCTGGTTCGACATCCAGATCGCCGGGGGCATCGATCGGTCCGATTTCGTTCCGGCGCCGGACGTCGATGTCGCGATCCTGCGACTCGATCGGCGGCCCGGGCCGCTGCTGGACCAAGCGGACCGGTCGGCGTGGGAAGGGTTCGTGCGCTGGGCCTACGCCCGGCCGCCGGACGAGGCGCGCCGGCTGTTCCGCCCGCTGCTCAGCCGCCTGCAGTGGCGCCGGCTTGCCGACGACCTCGCCATCGCGCCGGACGCGAGCCGCAGCACGCTGACGCTCGATCAGTGGCTGGGCCTGTTCCGCTTCGCCGGCCGCCATGCCGCCGCGGATCGGCGAAGGCGGGCGTTCGGCTGGGCCCTATAGTCCCAGCCGGCCATGGTCCGGGCATGATCGCAAAGGGAATACGATGGGGCGTATAGGCGGGTCGAAGTTGGTTCGGGGACACACACAGCATGACATTGCCGTATCGCCCAAGCGCCGTGATCTTCGATATGGACGGCCTGCTGTTCGATACCGAAGCCCTCTGGCAAGAGGCGCTTCTGTCCGCCGCCGCCGACGTCGGGCACGAGATTCCGGACGAGGTCTACAACAAGTCGATCGGCGTGCGTCGGTCGCAATGCAGGGGTCTATTCCTATCGCACTTCGGCGAAGATTTCCTTTTCGATGATTTTCACGCGAGTTGGACGCGCCATTTCTGGCTGATTGCCGAAAATAAGCTTGCCCTGAAGCCAGGAGCGCCTGAACTGCTGGAAATGCTGGACCAGTTCAGGCTGCCGCGGGCGATCGCCACCTCGTCATCTCGAACGACCGTCGAGCGTCACCTGAGCTCGCACGGCCTGATGGGGCGTTTCGACCGGATCGTCTGCCGTGGCGACTACGAAAACGGCAAACCTGCGCCAGATCCATTCCTGAAGGCCGCCGAACGGCTGGGGGTCGAGCCCCGGTTGTGCTTGGCGTTGGAGGATTCTCACGTCGGCGTCAGATCGGCGTCGGCGGCCGGCATGATGACCGTGATGGTGCCCGATCTGCTCGAACCCACCGAGGAGGTTGGCGCCCTATGCGTCCTGGTCGCGCGCGACCTGCACCAAGTCCGTGATGTAGTGCGGAGACAATTGCAGTGACAGTGCACGAAATTGGCTCCGGGGCCCAAGCCTGGTGAACTGCACCCGTAATGCCGGACAGCTGCCCGGGTGCGTGACCGGGCGGCGTCCCCTCAGCCGCCGCCGATCTTTGGGATCAGGCAGATCTCCCGGGCGCCGCCGATCGGGGCGGCGTCGGCGTCCTGGTGGATTTCGCCGTCGATGGCGACCGCCATGCGCCTGGCCACATAGTCGCCCGCGCCCGGATAGCGCTGCTCCAGCTCGCGGATCAGCTCGCGCACCGTCGTCGCGGCCACGTCGAACTCCGCCCGCCCGCCGGTGAAGCTGGCGAGGTCGCCGCCCATGGCAACGACGTGCGGCAAGCTAGCCCGCCTTGGCGTCGAGCACGGCGCGGATCTTCGGGGGCGACAGCGGCAGGTCCTTCATGCGCACGCCGACCGCCTCGCTGACCGCGATCGCCACCGCCGCCAGCGGCGGTACGATCGGCACCTCGCCGACGCCCTTGGCCCCGAAGGGATGGCGCGGATTGGGGACCTCGATCATCACCGTGTCGATCATCGGCAGGTCGGAGGCCACCGGCACCCGGTAGTCGAGGAAGCCGGCGTTCTCCATCTTGCCGTCGGCGTCGAAGACGTACTCCTCGTTCAGCGCCCAGCCGACGCCCTGCGCCGCGCCGCCCTGCATCTGGCCCTCGACGTAGGACGGGTGGATCGCCCGGCCGACATCCTGCGCCACCAGGTAGCGGAGCACCTTCACGTGCCCGGTCTCCGGGTCGATCTCGACGTCGCAGAGATGCACGCCGAAGCCCGGGCCGGCGCCCTGGGCGTTGAGCGACACTTCGGCCGAGATCGGCCCGCCGGTGCGCGCCGACATGCCGGCGAGGCCCTTCAGGGTCAGCGGCTTCACGTCGCCCTTGGCGGGGTCGAGGCAGACGGCCCGGCCGCCTTCCCAGGCCACCTGGTCCTCCGGCACGCTCCAGACGCCCGCCGCGCGGCGCTTCAGTTCGCCCACCACCTTCTCGGCGGCGCGGACCACGGCCATGCCGGTGGCGAAGGTGGTGCGGCTGCCGCCGGTCAGCATCGAGTAGCCGATGGAGGCGGTGTCGGCGATCACCGGACGGACGTTGTCGACCGGGATGCCCAGCACCTCGGCGGCCATGATCGCCATGGAGGCGCGCGAGCCGCCGATGTCGGGGTTGCCGGTGACCACGGTCGCGGTGCCGTCCTCGCCGATGTGGCACGCCGCGGTGGATTCCCCGCCGACGTTGAACCAGAACCCGGCGGCGATGCCCCGTCCCTGGTTCGGGCCGAGCTTCAGGGCGTAATGCGGGTGGGTCTTCACGGCTTCCAGGGTCTCGATGTAGCCGATGTTCTGGAAGGTCGGCCCGTAGGCGGCCTTCACCCCGTCGCGGGCGCCGTTCTTGATCCGCAGCTCGATCGGATCGACGCCCAGCTTCTTGGCCAGCTCGTCCACGGCGCACTCGACGCCGAACGCGGTCGCCGGCGCGCCCGGCGCGCGGTAGGCGGCGACCTTCGGACTGTTGGTGACCACGTCCCAGCCGACGATGCGGAAGTCGGCGATGTCGTAGCAGGCGAGCGCCGTCATGCAGGCCGCGCCCACCGGCGAGCCCGGGAAGGCGCCGGCCTGGTACTTCAGCTCGACGTCGGCGGCGGTGATCTTGCCGTCCCTGGTCGCGCCCAGCCGCACGTGGATCACCCCGCCGGAGGTGGGGCCGGTGGCGCGGAACACCTCGTCGCGGCTCATCACCATCTTCACCGGCGCGCCGGCCTGCCGCGACAGGGCGAGCGCCAGCGGCTCGAGGTAGATCACCGTCTTGCCGCCGAAGCCGCCGCCGATCTCGGCGGGCGTCACGCGGATGTCGGAGATGTCGAGGCCGAGGATCTTGGCCGAGTAGGCGCGGACCATGAAGTGGCCCTGGCTGGAGCTCCAGATCTGGGCCTGGCCGTCGGCCGACATGCTGGCGACGCAGGCGTGGGGCTCGATGTAGCCCTGGTGCACGGCCTTGGTCGTGTAGCGGCCCTCGACCCGCACCTCCGCCGCGGCCAGCGCCGCCTCGACGTCGCCGCGCGCGAACTGGTGCCGCTTGGCGATGTTGGAGGGCAGCGTCGGCTTCGGATCGACGCCGTCGGTGAAGATGTGGTCGTGCAGGACCGGGGCGCTGGAGGCCATGGCCGCCTCCACGTCGATCACGTGCGCCAGCGGCTCGTACTTGACCTCGATGAGGTCCAGCGCCTCCTCGGCGATGGCGGCCGAGACGGCGGCCACCGCGGCCACCGCGTGACCCTCATACAGCACCTTGTCGCGGGCGATGACGTTGACCGCCATGTCGCGCATGTTCGAGGCCGCCTCGCCGCCCTCGACGATCTCGGAGGCGAGGTCGGGGAAGTCGGCGCCGGTGACCACGGCCTTGACGCCCGGCAGGGCCAGCGCCTTCCGCGCATCGATGGAGACGATCCGGGCGTGGGCGTGCGGGCTGCGCTTGACACGGCCGGTCAGCTGCCCGGGCATGGCGAAGTCGGCGCCGAAGGCCGCGCGGCCGGTCACCTTGTCGACCCCGTCGGGCCGCACCGGCCGGGTGCCGACGGTGGCGAAGCCCGCTTTCGCGTCGGGACGATCCAGTACGTCGCTCATGCGACTCTCCGTTCCTGTCTCATCTCCGCCGCCGCATCGAGCACGGCGCGGATGACCTTGTCGTAGCCGGTGCACCGGCAGAGGTTGCCCGCCAGCCAGTAGCGCGCCTCCTCCTCGGTGGGATCGGGATTGGCGTCGAGC
>DATJRL010000242.1:0-19646 GCA_035504785.1 Caulobacteraceae bacterium | reverse complement strand
TGGCCGCGGTGCTGGCCGCCTCGGCCGAAGACCTGCAGTCGGTGCGCGTCGCCGACGCGCGCGGGCGGCTGCTGAAGGCGGGCCGGGAGACGGCGCTGGACCTGCGGCTGCAGCACGAGATCGGCCGGCGCGTGGCGTTCGAACCGCTGAAGGGCCGCACCGTCATCAGCTCCTGGAGCCAGCTTCTCGCCTATGTGCGCCTCGCCCTGGCGCACGAGACGCGCGAGCAGTTCCGCGTGCTGTTCCTGGACAAGAAGAACCAGCTGATCGCCGACGAGGTGATGAACCGCGGCACGGTCGACCACGCCCCGGTCTATCCGCGCGAGGTGATGCGCCGGGCGCTGGAGCTGGCGGCCTCGGCGGTGATCCTGGTGCACAACCACCCCTCGGGCGATCCCACCCCCTCGGCGGCCGACATCGACATGACCCGTCAGGTGGTGGAGGCCGGACGCGCACTGAAGATCGCCGTGTACGACCATCTGGTGGTGGGCCGCGCCGGCGTCGCCAGCTTCAAGGCGCTGGGTTTGATGTAGAGCTCAGTGCGCCTGGGCCGGCGGGTCGTCCTGGGCCGGGTCGCCACGACCGTCCACGAACGAGCGGTCGGCCTGGACGTTGGGGTAGCCGATCTCCACGTGCGCGGCGTCGAAGGCCAGCTTGAGGCGGCGATTGTATTCGCGTTGCACCTTCCACTGGTCGCCGGGGCGGGTCTTGATCCGGGCTTTGACGACGAGGCCGACGTCGGTGAACTGGTCGACGCCGACCACCTCCAGCGGCTCCAGGATCAGATTGGCGAGGCTGGGGTCGGCGCGCAGCTGCTCGCCCACCTTGCGCATGACGCCCGTCGCCTGCTCGATATCGGCCACATAGGAGATGCGCGGCTCGAAGACCGCGTAGGAGAACGACTTGGTCCGGTTATGGATCACCTGCGCCTCGCTGTAAGGGAAGACGTGCAGGACGCCATCGAAGTCGCGCAAGCGGATGGTGCGCAGCGTCATGGTCTCCACCAGCCCGCCGAACTCGCCGATCTTCACGTTGTCGCCCACCGAAACGATGTCCTCGAGGATGAGGAACAGGCCGGTGATGAAGTCCTTCACCAGGGTCTGGGCGCCGAACCCGAGCGCGACGCCGACGACGCCGGCGCCGGCCAGCAGCGGGGCGATCTTGACGCCGAGTTCGGAGAGCACGGTGAGGCCGATGAAGATGGCCAGGCACCCCGTCGCCACACCCTTCACCAGCGGCGCGAGGGTCTGGAACTGGGCGGCGCGGCGACGGTCGTCGGTGCGCGACGCGAGGCCGTGAAAGAGCCGGTCGATGATGCGGCCGCAGATATCCACCACGCCGAAGCCCAGCACGATCAGCACCACCAGCCTCAGCGAGGCGGCGCCGGCCGGACCGCCCAGCCAGCCGAGCGGCGCGAGGCCCCACACCTGCAGCACCAGCAGCGCGGCGCCCACCACGATCGCGAGCTTCAGCAGCCCTTGCGAGGCCACGGCGGCCTTTGGGCCCTCCCGCGCGGTCTGGCCGGCGACCAGGCCTTTGGCCGCGAGCCGCTGCACGCCGCGGCGCAGCAGCCAGTCGAGCCCCCAGGTCAGGCCGACGGTGCCGGCGATGATCACGGCGGTCAGGCCCGCGTCGATGGCCGCCTCCTGCGGCGACAGGCTGACCAGGCTCGACACCAGGCCGCGGATGCCGTGCACGATAAGTCCGCCCATGGACCGGTCGTGCGCCGTATGCGGCGCGGCGGCGACGGCTAGGGATGCGGGCGACAAGCTGGGCGACCTCGCGGCGTTCGCGCCCCGTCCCGACCCGACCCGTTCCCAACGCCCGCACGGCGGCGACGGTTCCGCTAGCCGCCGCCGGGCCGCACGTCGGCCAGCGCCGCCTTCTCCCAATCGAGGAACTCCGGCGTCTGCAGCAGACGGGCCGCGTAGTCGCCGGCCGCGCCGTCGTCGCCCCAGTCGGAAAGGGCGATGCCGTAGCTGCGCAGCCGCGTGGCGACTGGGGTGAAAAAGGCGTCGGCGATCGACCAGCCGCCCACGAGGAACGGACCGCCGCGCCGCGAGAGCAGGCCGCGCCAGAGTTCGATCAGCCGACGCAGGTCCTTGTGGGTGGCCTCGGAGACGTCGGAGCGGGTCCGGAGCGACAGGTCCATGGGGCATTCGCCGCGCAGAGATTGGAAGCTTGAGTGCATCTCCGCCGCCGCGGCGCGGCCCTCGGCCCGGGCGGCGGGGTCGGACGGCCAGAGCCCCGCGGCTGGGAACTTCTCGGCGAGGTATTCGCAGATGGCGAGCGAGTCCCAGACCGTCACCGGGCCATCCTTCAGCACCGGAACCAGGCCCGTGGGCGAGCCGGCGGCCTTCGCGTTGGCGTTGGTCTCCTCGGTGCGCAGCCGGATCAGCGTCTCTTGGAAGGGTTCGCCGGTGTGCTTCAGAGCGAGCCACGGGCGCATCGACCAGGTCGACCAGAGCTTGTCGCCGATCAGTATCTCCACCGCACGCCTCCTCGCGGGCCGCTGTGTTCGCTGGTCGCCCCTCTAGCCCGACCGGACGAATAGGCAAGCGGCGCCGTGCGCGGACACCCGGGCCCGTCGCCGAAAGCTAATGGCTGAACAACAGATACGTCTGGTCTTGCGCCAGCAGGTCGGCAGTGACGCCGCCGAACACCCACTCGCCGAGGCGGCTATGGCCGTAGGCGCCGCAGACGATCAGATCGGCGCCCGCCAGGCTGGCCTGACGCAGAATCTGAAAACCGTCCGGATGCGGATCGTGGATCACCTTGGCTTCCGCCTTCACGCCTCGACGGCGCAACGCGCCCGCGACGTCGTCCACCTCGATCCGCACGTTTTCGGCTTCGGCTTCCGGACAGATCCCGGCTACGACGACCCGTTCGGCCTGCTCGAAAAATGGCGTCGCATCCGTCAGGGCGCGGCGGGCTTCGCGGGTGTCCTTCCAGGCCAGAAGGATGTTCTTGGCCAGCAAAGGCGGCGCGTCGGGCGGCGCGACCAGCACCGGGCGACCGGAGCTGATCGCCAACTGAGCCGGAGCGCAGCTCATGTAGGGGTCGCTGCGGCCGCGCGGCGCACCGCCGGCGACGATCAGGTCGGCGGCCCGAGAAGCCGCGGCCACGGCCGGTTCGGGCAACTGAACGCCGCACTCGAACGAGGCGCGCGCTCCGAGCCCGGCCGTCGCCGCGTGGAACGCCTTTTTCGCCGCCTTCAGGCGATCCTCGATCTGCTGGCGCATGGCGACCTGCCATTCAGCCTCGACGCTGAAATAGCCGCCATCGAACGCCAGGGGCGGAATCATCTCCGCCGCGACGCCGATCAGCGCCGCATGGAAGCGCTGCGCGATGTCGATGGCGCACGCCAGTCTCGGCGCGCCGGCGTCATCGGCCTGCACATGGGTCATCACGGCAGAGTAACTCATTGAAATATCTCCGAAAGAGATGGCGAATTATCGCGTTTTTGGTAGAACCGCGGCGGGGGCGGGGAAAGCTGGGACCGCTACCTAAGGGCTCGTCCGGAAGCGTCCGCGTTCAGGCTCGCCGGCCGCCTAATCTATCCGAACATGGCTGAAGACGCCGACCTTGATCGTGTCCAGGCACAGGGCGAAGACGCCGGTCGTCACGAATAGGCCGGCCGCGAGAGCCGCCGGCAGCGGCGCCATCATGAGGCCGGCGACGGCCAGACTGGTCACGAGCGTGATGTCGGCGAGCGAGGCCAGGATCATCACCCCGGCCGGGCGCGAGTTCCACAGGCGGCCGCGCTCCCGCATGGCATAGGTATTGGCCTGTCCCGCGAGAATGAGGGTCAGGAAGGTCAGGGTCTGCATCTGGCCGGCGCTCAGGCGGAACTGAAACCACCCGACCGCCAGGATGCTCAGGCAGAAGAGAAGTTTGAACAGGCCCAGCGGGATCGCGGCCGCAGTGAGGTTTCGGATCCGCCAATGGTTCGGATACGCTGTCGGCTTGGCGTGGTCGGCCGTGCGCGACATCATCACCATGTCGCCCGCCAGCATGCTGAGCGCCTGCAGGAACGGCGTCAGGACGGCGTGGCCGGTCATGACGAGGCCGGCGCCCATGACGATCAGGGCCGCGCATTTGTTGATGAGGATGCTCAGCGTGTAGGTCAGCACCCGCTGGAACGACGAGCGGCCCTCCTTGATGCAACTGACGATGCCGCTCAACCCTGGCTCCGTGAGGACGACGCCAGCCGCCGACTTCGCGACGTCCGTGGCGGTGGAGACGGCGATCCCCATCTGCGCCTGGCGCAGCGCCGGCGAGTCGTTGGCGCCGTCGCCGCACATGCCCACGCCGTGGCCGTGGCGCTGAAACGCCTTGACCAACCGGAACTTGTCCTCGGGAAATACGCCGGCGTAGACGGCGAAATCGTCCGGCTCGGCCGTGTCGGGAATGTGCCCCGGCGGGCAGATCTTCCCTTCGAGCCCGATGGCCCGCGCCACTGTCGCCGCGGTGATCGGCGAATCGCCCGTGACCATGACCGCGCGCACCCCCAACGACCGCAGTTCCGCGAGCAAGCCGGCGGAGTCGCGGCGCGGCGGGTCGCTGAGCCCGATCACGCCGATGACGCTCAGCGCGGTCGGCGGACCCGCCGCGACAGCCAACGCTCGATATCCAGACGCCGCGAACCGCTCTGTGGCTTCCTCCGCCTGCGGCGTCATCGCGGCGATGGCGGCGATGGCGGCCGGCGCACCCTTGACGACGCGGACCTCGCCGCCCGATCCATCCGTGGCCCAGGCTTCGGCCAGTTTGGCGGCGGGGTCGAAGGGGATGAACCGCGATACCCTCAGCGGCGCGCGCAGCGTGTCGCCGCTCTCTCCCGCCGCTTTGCGAACCGCGACGTCGACGGGATCCTGCCCGTCCGGCGAGCTGGCGGCGGCGGCGAAAGCCAGGACGTCGCCCTTGCCGTAGCCGCCGACAAGCGGCTGCACGCCGCCGACGGTCAACAGGTTCTCGGTCAAGGTGCCGGTCTTGTCGACGCAAAGCACGTCGATCATCGCCGCCTCCTGCAGCGCCGTCAGCCGCGTCAGCAGGACGCCTTTCAGCGCCAATCTCCGGGCCCCCAGCGCCGCGGCCAGAGTGAAGGTCGCCGGCAGGGCGATGGGCACGGCGGACAGCAGCGCCGTCAGCACGAGCGGAATGATCTGCGGCGCGTTCATGCCGATGAAGCGGGCGTACCCGACCATTCCGACCACGATCGCGAAATTGATGACCGTCAGGGTACGGACGACCCCCATGACCGCCTTCTGCTCGCTGCTTTCGACCTGGGCGATGCGCACCAACTCGGCGGTGCGCCCGAAGAAGGTGTGCACGCCCGTGGCGGCGACTTCTCCGGTCGCCTCGCCGCGGCGCACGAGAGCGCCGGCATAGGCGGTCTTCCCCGGTCCGACATCCACGGCGATCGACTCGCCGGTCAGCATCGACTGGTCGAGCAGCACTGCGCCGTCGAGGACCCGGAGGTCGGCCGGGACAATGCCGCCCAGCGACAATTGCACGATATCGCCCGTGACGATGTCAGCCGCCGGCCGATCGACCCATACGCCGTCTCGCCGGACCTTGGCCCGCGGCGCCAGCCGCTGCTTGAGCAACTGCAAGGTCGCGTTGGCGCGCGTCTCCTGGAAGACGCCCAGAGCGACATTCAGCAACAGAAGCACCACGATCATGAGGGCTTCGACCCGCTCGCCGATCAACAGCTGCAGGACGACGGTCGCCTCGAGCATCCAGGGCACCGGAGACCAGAAGTGACGCAGGATCCGCTTGACCGGATGCTCCGGCTCCTCCGGCGCCGCGTTCGGCCCGAACTCGGCCAGGCGCCGCGCCGCCTCAGCGGATGAGAGGCCGGCGCCTATGGCGGACGACGCGGCGGACGTCGACGTCGAAGCGGGGATCATGTCGTTCATACTGCCTGCAATCGGCGGCGAGGGGCTCACCAATCGGATCCCTCGCCATCGCGGCGAGCCGGCCTGCGCTTTTCGGTCGCCAGCCCAGCTATCCGGGGTCGACCGTCGCCGATTTGATGCGCGTCAAGGACAGGGCTGATCTTGCGCGTCCACTTGGCCCCAGGCGTCGTTGATCTTCGGGTCGAGTGAGAGAGCGAGCGATGAGGGCGAAATGGGTTCGGAGCGTCGCGAGCGCGGCGATTATCGCGTGTCTGGCCACGGCGGCGGCGCCGGCTCAGGCGCCGACGCCAGCGCCGGCGGAACAGGCCGCCTCGCAGGCTTCGCCACAACTGGCGCCCGGGCCGCTCGACCAGATGCTGGCGCCGATCGCGCTCTATCCGGATGAACTCCTCGGTCAGGTGCTGATCGCGGCCGGCTATCCGCTCGAGGTGGTTCAGGCCGACCGCTGGCTGCAGGACCCGAACAACGCCGCGCTGAGCGGCGACCGGCTGGCCGCCGCGATGGACGAACAGAGCTGGGACCCCAGCGTGAAGTCGCTGGTCGCGTTCCCGCACGTCTTGCACATGATGGACGGCCAGCTCGACTGGACCGAGAGCCTGGGAGAAGCCTTCATCGACAACCCAGGCGCGGTGATGGACGCCGTCCAGCGCCTGCGCCGCCAGGCCGAAGCCGCCGGCAGGTTGCGTTCCAACGCGCAGGAGGTGGTGACCGACCAGGACGGCGAGATCACCATCGAGCCGGCCAGCACGCAGACGGTTTACCTGCCGGACTACGAGCCGTCGGTGGTCTTCGCGCCCTGGCCTTATCCGGATTGGCCGCCCTACTACTTCCCCGGCTATTGGGACGAGTGCGCCTTCGACGACTTCGGCTATTGCTGGTTCGCCGTGCCGATCGTGTTTCCGCTCTGGGGCTGGGACCATTGGGACTGGCGCCACCATCGCATCGACATCGACCGCGATCGTTACACCGCGCTCAACCGCGGCCGTCCTCCGATCGGAAACGGCGCCTGGGAGCACGACCCCGCCCATCGCGGAAACGTGCCCTATCTGTCGCCAGCGGCGCGCGAACGATTCCAGAGCGGCGCGAGCCGTTCGGGAGGATTCGGCGCCACTCGCGGATATCCCACCGGGGCTGGCGCGCCTTCGATCCAACGCCTTCCGCCGACGTTCCAATCCTACGGCTCCGGCCCGGACGCGAGAGCCCAGGCCGCGAGGGGTCAGTCCAGCCGAGCTTCGACGCCCGGCTATCACGCCCCGAGTTCCGGAGGAGCTCCGCGTGGTGGCGCGCCGTCGGGCGGAAGCGGCGGTCGGCGATGAGCGACAGTTTTCGGCGCCTGGAAACGAACGGAAGAGTCATGATCAACGTTAACCAAACCGTGACGAGAGCAAACCGCCGCCGGCCGCGATGGGCGGTCGTGCTATCGGTCTCGCTCCTCGCCCTCGGAGACGTCGCGTCTGGGCGCGCCGCACAGCCCGGCGGAGAGAGCTTCGCGTCGCCCGAGCGAGCCGTGGCGGCGCTCGCCGGGGCGTGGCACGGCGGCCGCGCCGCCGATCTTCTGGCGATCTTCGGCCCCTCCGGCCAGAAACTCGTCACCTCAGGCGATCCTGTCGCCGAACGGAATGCGCGGCGGCGCCTCGCGGCGTCCTACGATCAACGGCATCGGATCGAGCGCGGCGCCGGTGGGGAAGCGATCCTGGTCATCGGCAACGACGAGTGGCCCTACCCGATCCCGCTCGTGCGCCAAGGGTCGGGATGGCGGTTCGACGTGAAGGCGGGCGCCGAACAGATTCTCGATCGCCGGATCGGGCGCGACGAACTCAACGCCATCGCGGTGTCTCGCGCCTACGTCGTAGCCCAGCGCGAGTATGCGGCCGAGGATCCGATGCATAGCGGGCTGCACGAGTACGCGCAGCAGGTCGCCAGCTCCGACGGGCGCCGCGACGGGCTTTACTGGCCGGTCGCCGCGGGCGACAGGCAGAGTCCGCTTGGGCCGCTCGTGGCGACGGCGGAGGCCAAAGGCTATCCCGCGCCGCCCGCCACCGCGGGTGGGCGCTCGCCCTTCGAGGGCTACGACTTCCGCATCCTGACGAGGCAAGGGCCGCAGGCGCCGGGCGGCGCCAAGAGCTACGTGGTCAACGGCCACATGACGGGCGGCTTCGCCCTGGTCGCCTATCCCGACAAATGGGGCGACTCGGGCGTGATGACCTTCCTCGTCAATCAGAACGGCATCGTGTTCGAGAAGAATCTCGGACCCGACACGGCCAGCGCCGCCCGCGAGATCAGCGCCTATGATCCCGACCGGAGCTGGAAGATCGCGCAGCCATGACCGAAACCCTGGGGTTCGCATGAAGTCGCTCGCCGCGGCGTGCGTTCTGGCGATGGCGGTCGCGCCGGCCCGGGCGGCTGATATCGGGCGCGATCTCTTTGACGCCCAGTGCGCCTCCTGCCATACGCTCACGGGCCACAGCACGGTGTCCGGCCCGAGCCTGAAGGGCGTGATGTGGCGCAAGATCGCTGACCTCGGCGACTTCAGGTACACCGTCGGGCTGAAGGCCCAGGTGGGCTCCTGGTCGCCCGGCCGGCTCGACGCCTATCTCCACAACGCGCAGAAATTCGCGCCCGGCACCGACATGTTCTGGAACATCACCGACGCGTCCGAACGCAAGGCGATCATCGACTTTCTGGCGCATCAATGAGCCCGGCCGCCGCCTCGCGCGCCTCCCGGGCCGGGATGACGTACATCAACGCGGCGGCGGTTTCGTGCGGACAGGATGAGGCTAGGTCGTGGGGAGTCCCGATGATGTGGATGGTGCTGTGGCGTCCTTCCGTGGTTCTGATTGGACTCGTCGGCGCCGCGATCGCGCTGATCACTTCGGTCATCTCGCTCAATCCGCCGGTCAGCAACCTGTTGATGTTCGCCGTGCTCGCGATGATGGCCTTCCAGGGCGTCATCGCCGTCGGGCTCGTGGTCTACGGCGTTTGGCGACCCTTCTGGCGCTGGCTGCAGGAGCGGTGACGCGCATCTGGTCCTCGCGGCCGATGCGTCGCGGGCCCTGATAGACGTTCCGACCGGATCGGAGGCGCTCCATGCCTTACGCAACCATCGACGAGCTGCCGGACTCCGTACGCGGCCATCTGCCGGCGCATGCCCAGGAGATTTTTCGCGGAGCCTTCAACCACGCATGGGCGAGCTATGCCAACGATCCCAGGCAAGAGGAGATCGCCCACCGGGTCGCCTGGGCGGCCGTCAAGCGCCGGTATCGCAAGGCTGGCGAGTTTTGGATCGAAAGAAGCGGCTGACCGTCCAGATCCGTGACGGCCGCGACCGCCGCTTGAGCTGAGTCAACGAAATCGGGACCCGATCGGATAGCCTTTTCGACGTAACGAAGGATACGTCGATGTGGCGCGTCGGAGTTCGCACGTTGCTCATCTTGCCCGCGATGTTCGGGGCGCCGGCGCTCGCCACGGATCGGTCTCGGAGCCCCGAATACGTCGAGTATCAGGCGCCGCTCGAGATCCACCACCGGTTCATGGCCGGCGCGTTGTTGGTGTGCACGGGGCTGATCTTCGGCGGCCTGCTGCTGGCGAGCGGCCGTCGGATGCCGGGCTGGATCCTCGGGGGATTGACGGTTGGCGCCGGGCTGCTGCTGATCGCCAGCCGCAAGCTCGGCCTTTTCTAAGCCCGCGCGCCGCCCACGGCGGCGGCGCTGGCGCTAGGCGCACTCTTTTCCGGCGTGACCGCTCCATGGCCCGCCTTGTTGAGTTGGGCGTGAAAGACGTGAGCGTCCGACAGCGGCTCTTCGAGAGCCAGTTTCAGCGCCGCGAGCCGTTGCTGAGCGACGCGGTCCAGCTGGCCCATTTGCTGGGCGTACTCGCCGAAAATCTCCTTCTCGCGGCCATCCGCGGTCTGGCGGATGGCCGCTTCGAGGTTTGCATAGACTTCGGCGGCCATCGCCAGCGCGCCCGGAAAGTAGGCGAAGGCGACGATCGCCTCGGCGTCGCCGAGCGACTGGATCGGAAACGCGGTCAAGAGGTGCTCGTTGGTGATCAGCGTGCGGCTGGGGGACACCCTGGCGATGCGCCCGCGCCGAACGTCGTCGCGCAGCAGCACATGCAGCTCGTGAATCTGGGTGGCCGCCAGAATGGCGAGGTTCAGGGCCGCCGTCTTGGTTGCAACCACGCTCCGCGCCTCGCGGCGTTCCGCTTCGAGCCGGGCCTGCTCCTCCCGTCGACGAGCCCGGCGGGAGTCGCGCGCCGCGACCCAGCCGGAGCCGACCACGGCGGCGATCGTCCCAACCGCCTGCACCCATGCCGCCGCGTCGTTGCCGATATCGCCCACTCGCCCGGCTTTCCTCAGGGATTTTCGCAACTCAGCGCCGCCTGCGCGCCAGCCGAAACCACAATCGTTCGTAACGCTCGGTCTCCACAATAGAACGACACCGTGCACTGCTTGGGATGGCCAGGGTAGGGGTTGTAGACCTTCAGTTCGTGCGCCGAACACTTGAATTGGCACGACGATTTGCCGTTACAACGATCGGACACAGTCTGCGTAACGTCCAAGACCTGCCTGGGATCTACCGCCGAAGATCCATAAAAAGCCCGCCGAACAACGACCTGTCCGTCGCCTGGCTGCGCGTAGGCGGAAACCGCCATTGCGCTGATGCAGCTGATGGCGAGCGTCAGCGCGAGTTTCTCGAACATCATGTCTTTCCGGCTGGAACCACGTTCCGCTTAGCACTTGGGCGAGGGCCGCCGAATTGATTCTCGTCAAACAGCGGACCAACTGCGACGACGCCAGGACGCTCGCGGGAATGCATTACTGCAGAAAGACGATGGGGGTCTTTCGCTCACCCCCGAACCGTCACGGCTTGAAACCGTAGTCGGGCAGGACGAAGTCGTCCCTCATCTGAGCGCCGACCAGAAGGCCCGGCACGCCGGGAATCGCCATGAGCTTCGTGGCTTGATTGCGCAGCCAGACCCCGAGCGCCGTCCTCGGGGTGAAGGAACTGGCGAAGCCGCGCGCCGCTTTCTGCTTGCCGTCGATGAAGGCGCGCAGTCGTCGCTCGTAGGCCGCGAAAGCGCTCACGTGATCGGCCGACGCGCAGAGCTCGCCGGCCAGGACATAGGCCTCGGTCATGCCAAGCCCGGTCCCCTCCCCCGCGACCAGGGAGACGCAGGCGGCCGCGTCGCCGACCAAGGCGACGCGACCCTTCGACCAAGCCGGCATCGAAATCTGGCTGACGCGGTCGAAGTAGATGTCCTCCGCGTCGATGAGCACCCGCTTGACCGCTGGCCATTCCCACGCCGCGTCGGCGAAGACGCTCAGCAGCGCGGTCTTGCTCTCCTCGAGGCTTGCAGGCTCCGGTCCGGGAAGATGCTCGGCGGCGAAGACGAGGAGGAACATCGTGCGATCGCCGCGCTGGGCGAATCGCGAGATCTGGCGGCCGGGGTAGCCGTAGCTGACGTAGGCCAACTCGTCGCGGGGCCGGTAGCCCTGGGCGTCGAACGCCGCAACGTAGTAGCCGATATGGCGCTCGAACTGCGCGTCCGGACCGAAGGTCAACCGACGGACATTGGAGTGTAGACCGTCCGCACCGATCACGAGGTCGAACGTCTCTGTCCGGCCATCGGCGAAGCCGGTGCGCACGCCATCGTTCGCCTCGTCAATCCGCTCGATCGCGCCCCCGAACCAGACAGGGACGTCGCCGCGCAATGACTGGTAGATCTGCGCCGCGAGGTCGCCGCGGGGCAAGCTGGTGAACCCGTCGCCGAGTTCGCGGCTCATCGTCTGGGCCGAAATGCGCGCCGCGCTGCGACCCTTGCCATCGACGTAGCGAACTTCCTGGAGGTCGTACCCCGCGGCGCGGAGAGCCGGAACGATGCCCATGCGCTCGGCGACCTGGTATCCGACGCCCCAGAAGTCGATCATATAGCCGCCCGTGCGGAGAGCGGGCGCGGCCTCGATCAGCGTCGGTTGATGGCCGCCCTGCAAGAGCCAATACGCCAACGTCGGTCCGGCGACGCCGCAGCCGCTGATCGCGATCTTCATTCCGGCCCCTCTTGATCATCCCGTGATATAGGGTGCGACACGGGCCGACGACGCGCGCCTCCGTTGACAACAATGCCGCGTGTCGAGGGCTGGAGTTGTCGCTCGCGGGCTTCACCGACTATTTGCGCCCGACCCCGACGAGGCGGCGAGCCGAATGGTCAGGTGATCGTAATTCGGACCTTCGGGATCGATCAGTTGGATGGTTGCGCCGTCGCGACGCCAGCTCATCCGAACCTGGGCGAGGCTTCCGATCTTCGAATGAAGGACGTCGCGGGCCGCGTCGGCGGGCGGCCCGTCCAGGCTGTCGAGGAAGGCGGTGACGTCGTTGAAGGCGTCGACGGAAGCGTCACAGTCTATCTCGGCGAGCCGTCCGTCCTGGAACAGAAAGCGCAGCCGGCTCGCCTTGAACCGGCCGATCAGGGGAACCTGCGCTCCCAGCGCGAGGCGCCCGTACACGCTGACGTAACCACACACCAGAGCGCTCGTCCGATCTTCTCCGCGAGGGCTCAGGGGATTGGGGTCGGCCGCCGCGAGGGCCGGGTCGGTGGCGCACGCCGGGCGAGCGGACGGGTCGATGCCTGGCGCCAGGGGCTCGGAGCGCCAAGCCGCCAGGCTCATCCCAAGCTGCGTCGGGTCGAAGACGGGCGCGACCGGCGCGCCAGGCGCCAGTGCGATAAGCGACGGAACCAGGGCGGCGGCGAGGCCCACGCTCAACTCACTGCGCGGCGCCCCCGACGATCGCGGTGTGGGCGTTACGGTTGCGGGCCCAGGCCGCCTCGTCGTGGCCCGGGTCGATCGGACGTTCCTTGCCGTATGAGATCGTGGTGATTCGGGCGCCATTGACGCCATGGGCGATCAGGAACTCGCGAACCGCGTCGGCGCGGCGCGCGCCGAGGGCGAAGTTATACTCGCGCGTACCCCGCTCATCACAGTTGCCTTCGATCCGCACGCGGACCGACGGGTAACGCTCCAGCCACGTGGCTTGCGACGCCAGGATGGGCATCGCGTCAGGGCGTATGCCCGCCTGGTCGTAGTCGAAGTAGACGCGGTCGCCGACGTTGACGACGAAGTCCTGCTCCGAACCCGGAAGCGGCGAGGTGTTGACCTGGGGCGCGGGCGCGGCCGGGCCGTAGTTCGATTGCGGCGGCGGCGGAGGCGGAGGCGGCGCCGCGGGCGGCGGCGGCGGCTTGTGCGTCGCGCAGGCGCTGAGCGCCGCGAGCGCCGCCAAGCTGACGAGCGCGCGTTTGATGCTGGTCTGGCGTCCGGTCGCAGGTATCTTCATGGTCCGCAATTCGGGTGGGGTTGGTGACCGCCTCACATATCACATCATGAGATAACGAAACGTGAGTGAGTCATGTTGTGATATGTTTTCTGACGGTGTTGCCGAAAAGTGACGCTCGCGGCGCCGGAGACGGGCGAGAAGGCCCGCGACGAACCTAGCGCCAATCGTAACGAGGAGTTCCTGCTTGACCGAGGTTGTGGGTCTTGCGCCGCAGCGAGCCGGCGAACCGGCGCCTAGAACCGCGTGGTCGGACACCGACGTCATGCGCACGTCCCTGGTGCGGCTTTCCCTGTTGGCGCTCCTGGTCGGCGCGGTGACAGGTTTCGGCGCGGTGGGCTTCCGCGACCTGATCGGCCTCATCCACAACCTGGCCTTCTTCGGGCGGGTCTCGTTCCACTACGACGCCAACGTCTTCACCGGCGTCTCCCGTTGGGGGCCATGGGTGATCCTGGTTCCGGTGGTCGGCGCGGTGGTGGTGACCTTCCTGGTCGACAACTTCGCGCCCGAGGCCAAGGGGCACGGCGTGCCGGAAGTCATGTACGCCATCTACTACCAGAGCGGCATCATCCGTCCGGTGGTGGCGGTGGTGAAGTCGGTCGCGTCGGCCGTCGCCATCGGGTCCGGCTCGTCGGTGGGGCGCGAAGGACCGATCATTCAGATCGGGTCAGCGCTCGGATCGACGCTGGGCCAGATCGTCAAAATGCCGGCCAGCCAGCGTATCGCCCTGGTGGCGGCGGGCGCCGGCGCCGGCATCGCCGCCACCTTCAACACCCCGATCGGCGGGGTGATGTTCGCGATCGAGTTGATGCTGCCGGAGGTCGGCGTCTCGTCCTTCCTGCCGGTGGCGATCGCGACCGGGGCCGCCACCTTCATCGGCCGCTGGCTGATCGGTGACGCGCCGGCGTTCCAGGTCCCGCACCTGACGCCTCTGGCGTCCGACCCGACCGCCCTGGTGGTGCTGGTTCTCTACGCGGTTCTCGGCGCATTGACCGGCGCCGCGGCGGCCGGATTCGTGCGCGGCCTGCACCTCTTCGAGGACCTATTCGACAAAGTCTCGCAGCGCTACCTGCGCCACATCCTCGGCATGCTGATGATGGGGTGCCTGATGTACGCGCTCTTCGCCGCGTACGGGCAGTACTTCGTCGACGGCGTCGGCTACGCGACCGTCGAGGCCATCCTCAACGGCCGGCTCGGGCTCTATGGGGTGATGGCGCTGCTGTTCGCGGCCAAGATGCTGGCGACGTCGCTCAGCCTCGGATCGGGGTCGTCGGGCGGCATCTTCTCGCCTTCGCTGTTCATGGGGGCGACGCTGGGCGGCGCCTTCGCCGCGGCGGTCAACGCCACCCATATCATCGAGCCCCTGAGCGTCCCGGCCTTCGCCATGGTCGGCATGGGCGCGATGGTCGGCGGCGGCACGGGCGCAGTCATGACCGCCGTGGTCATGGTGTTCGAAATGACCCTCAACTACGGCATCGTCATGCCGATGATCGTGGCCGTGGCGATGAGCGTCGGGGTGCGCCGCCTGCTGTCGCGCGAGACCATCTACACGCTCAAGCTCGTCCGGCGCGGCCAGGACATCCCCAAGGCGCGCCACGCCAACATGTTCCTTGTCCGTCGGGCGCGGGACGTCATGGATCGAGATGTTCTGGTGCTGCCGCGCGAGACCAGCTTCGACAGCTTCCTGAGCGAGTACGGCGGCGACGGCGCCATGCGCCACGTGGTGGTCACCGACAGGGGCCGGATCTTCGGCGTGCTGCGCGTCAACACCGGGCTTCAGCGCGGGCTGACCGGTCGCCACACCGGCGTCACCCTGGGCGATGTCGCCAGCCGCCACTTCACCGTCGTCGGCGAGGACGCCGTCGTCTTCGACGTCATCAGCCGTATCTGGCGCAAGGGCGCGATCATGGCGGTGGTGGCGCGCGGACGCGGCGTGCCGCACGCCGACGACATCGCGGGGGTGATCACCAAGGAACACGTCGCCGACTCCGTCGCGGAGAGCGTCCGAATCTATCCGAGCCGCTAATCCGCGAGCCGCTTGAGCATGTTCAGCGAGCGACGCAACTGAGGCTCCTGCCTCAGCATCTCGTCCAGGTGCCGCGCGGCGAGGCCCTCGATCAGCTTGCCTCCCTTGCGAGTGAGCTGAACGAAGACGATGCGGCCATCCCTGTCCGACGGACGACGTTCCGCCAGCCCCGCCTTGGCGAGCCGGTCCATCATCTGGACCGCCGCGTGGTGGGTCAGCAGCAAGTGGTCGGCGAGATCGGCGATCGAGAGTTGGCCGGTGTCCGACGCCTTGATGGCCAGCAACGTCTGGTACTGCTGCTGGGTTATCCCGGCGTCGCGGCTGATGGCTTCGCTGGCGGCGAGGAACCGCCGCAGGGCGTAGCGGAAGCCCGAGAGGCCGCGGATCTGCTCGATAAGCTCCATGACGCTCAATACCCCACGCCGCGCATCCGCCAAATGCGGCGCTTCATCGGTCAGCTTGCCTTCGGCGAAGGGACGCGGCTCGCTTTCATGGCGCGGAACGCCCTTCCCGGGTCGCTGTCGCGGCGATTTCACCGGCCGACACACGGGCCACGGTCGTCAGCGAGCCCGCCCTCGCCAGCGAGCAGCGATACGCGCCCTTGCCCGCTCTATTTCATCACAACATGATCCGATCAATCGCTTCGACGTCCAGGGGGATACGGCCTTCCGAAATCAGCAGCGCCGAAATCCGACGGCGCCTGCCATGCTGCGCGAGACGGCGCCGGCGATCGCATGAGCGTCCGACGCCGCGGGTCAGGGGACACGGGCGGCGAGCGCGACGGCCCGCGCCGGGAACGCGTGCGAGCCGGCCCGGGTCCACTGGTTGGCGATGACGCCGATCGCGAGAGTCGCGCAGAGAACGCAGGCGGCGAAGCCCAGGAGGCCGACCGCCAGCGCCCCGTTGTTGCGAGGGGCGGCCGCCAGCGCTTCCCGCCGCGCGACGACCTTCTCCTCGTGGCTGCCCCAGGCGTGCACGACCAGCAAGAGGGCGATCAGCATCATCATGCTGCAAGGCGCCCACATGATGAAGCCGCCCAGCCGTTCGTCGTCCATCGCGGAGACGCCGAACAACCGCCCGACGGTGTCGTAGGCGGGATAGAGCTCCTGCGACTTCAGGCACGTGAAGGCGCCGATGGGAATGTTGGCCAGGGTTCCGATCCAGACCATCATCAGGCGCGCGCCATAGCCGCCGCCCTTGGGCGGAGGGCGCTGGTCGAACACCACCCAGAAGAACAGAAGGCCCGCCGCCAGCATGGTGATGTGCATGAGGTAATGCACGCCGTCATCGATGATCGCCCGGTTATGGAACGGCGGCCACTGCCAGGCGTAGAGCGAGGCGACGAAGAGCGCCGTCGCGGCCCACGGACGGGTCAGGAACCGGAACAGCCCGCGGTTTGGATAGCTGGTCAGCAGCCGCGTGACCGGCCCGCGCCGCAGCCAGTTGGGCGAGCCCGCCACCAAGGTCGCGCCGGGCTGGGCGTAGGCGATCAGCATCGGGCCCACCACCCGCAGCAGCATGTGTTGCACCTGGTGCATGGAAAACAGGTGGTCGGACATCGCGTCGATCGGCGAAGCGAGCGCGGCGAACGTGAGGAAAACGCCGCCCATGAAGGCCAGGTGCCGGGCCGGCGTCGCGTCGAACGCGCCCGGGCGCCGCTCCAGCCCCCGCCAGTAGAGCAGCAGCGCGGCCGCGGCCGGGATCACCAGGTCGGCGGAGAAATCCCAAGCGAGCCAGAGCGGCCGGCGCCCACCGGCGTCGTCGGCGAGCGCAACTGTCGGCGCCAGGATCGCTGCGGCGAGCGCGGCGCACTGGACTGCGCGCCACTGAGAGGTTTGCAAACCGGGAACGGCTCCTAACCGGATGGCGGCTAACGGCTGCGCCGGCGCGTATCGCCGACGGTCGGAAATGTCATAGTATGATGATTTGTCGCCGGCCACTCACTTTATGGGACTCCCGTGGCGCGCCGCCCGGCGCCGCCTGGCCCGACGGGCGACGACCGACCTCCGGCTCTCGTTCAGACCTCGCCGCGCGAGGAGGCGGGCATCGCCACATTTTGATCTCGGCATGATGTAATTGGTGAATGGAACACAGCCCGGAACCAGGCCCACGGTGGGGGACCCAACATTCCCATACGCAAGGCTGCTGGCGCGCTTGACGCCGCAGTCGCGGCTGTCTTTCTGGAAGGGACAAGCCGCGGCGCTGACGATGGTGGCGGTGGCCACGGGGCTTAGGCGCCTTCTCGACCCCGTGCTCGGAGACGACGTCTCTTTCACCACGCTCTTTCCCGCGCTCCTTGTGTCCACGATGCTTGCCGGCGCGCCCGGCGCGGTCACGACGATCGTCGGCGGCTCTATCGCGTCGTTGGCCTTCTCGGCGCTCGGCGACCCCACGCCTCAGGTCATTCGCGAGGCCGTTCCGAGATTGGTGGTGTGGCTTCTCGTCAGCGGTCTCGTGACCGCGATATCGCTCGCGCTGCGCGCGACGATGTTCGCGCTCCGGACTCGTCAGATCGAACTTGTCGAAGCCAAGGAACGCCAGGAGGTGCTGACGCGCGAACTCGAGCACCGCGGCAGAAACGCGCTTACGATAGCGCAAGCCCTGTCATCGATGACCGCGCGCTCCGTGGACAGCGTTGAGGCGTACAGGCGCGAGTTCGCCCGCCGGATCGTCGCCCTGTCAGACGCCTATTCGCTCCTGCTTGACGAGCCCACCACGCCCCAGCCGCTCGATGGGGTGGTTCGCAAAGTCCTGGCTGGGTTCGGCGCCCAGATTTGCATCACCGGCGACGCAAGCGTGCTTGCGGCCCCGAACGTGTGCGTCTCGCTGGCGCTGGCGCTTCACGAGTTGGCGACGAACGCCGTCAAGTACGGCGCGCTCTCGCGTCCCTGCGGAACGGTCGACCTACAGTGGGTCAGCGAGGCTGGCGGGACGGTCTTCCTGCAGTGGCGCGAGTCGGGCGGCCCTGTCCCATCGCAGCGTCGTTCGGGCGGGGTCGGTTCCCAGACCATCCGCCAAGCATTCCTCGGCGTGCCAGGGGCATCGCCCGAACTCACCATTGGACCGGGAGGCGTGCTCTTCAATGTCCGAATACCGTGTCAGTCCGCGACCGTCGAACGCGGGCCGGGAGCGCCGCAAGGCGGGCGAGAGCCCGCGGCGCCTCAGAGAGTCGGCTTGCTCGGAAGATCGGCTCGGCGACGCGGACAGGAACGACGGGCCTAGGCTTCGCGCCGAACCATCCGCCGCCCATGTGAGCGGTCATGCCCGGGAAGCGTGGCCATAGCCGCGGTGCGAAACGCCTCGAACGCGGTGCGCGCCCAGTGTCTCGACCGCATCACCTCACGCCCTGATATATAGGAATCGTCCCATCCATGCCGCCGAGAGGAAGATCGTGAGCCTGGCGCCATCCCGTTCCAGCCGACCGGCGCGGCGCCTGGTCACGAGGTCGCTGATCGCCGGTTCGGCGCTGTGGGCGCTTGCGACCGGCGCGGCCGCGGCCGACCCCGCGCCGTTCGACCTCCAGGGCCCGTCGCTGGACGTCACGGTCACCCATGGCGGCGCGACGCTGCCGATCGCCGAGGTTCCGAATCTCGCGCCCGGCGACCGGCTGTCGGTGAAGGCGGACCTGCCGGCCGACTCGTCCGTCCGCTACCTGCTGGTGGTCGCCTTTCTTCGCGGGGCGACCGATCCGCCGCCGCGCGGTTGGTTCTTCAAGACCGAGACGCAGGGCAAGGGATCCGGGCCGCTGGAGATCGCGGTCCCGGCCGGATCGAAGCAGGCGGTGGTCCTGCTGGCGCCGAAGACCGGCGGCGACTTCGCCGCCCTGGTCGGAGCGGTGCGCAGCCGCCCCGGCGTCTTCGTTCGCGCATCGCAGGACCTCAACCAGGCTTCCCAGGACCGCGTCCGGCTGGACGCCTATCTGGCCGGCTTGCACGCCGCCGACCGCGGCGATCCGGACGCGTTGAAGACGGTCGCGCCGCTCTTGGCGCGCAGCCTGGTGATCAAGCTGAACGATGCTTGCTTCCAGAAGATGCCGGAGTTGCAGGCCGCGTGCCTGACGGAAGGAAGGGAGGCGCTGGTGCTCGGCGACCCCGAGACGGACTCGCTCGTCGGCGCGCTGACGTCGGGCGCCTCGGCCGACCTGGCGGTCCAGATCGGCGATTCGCCGCAGGCGCGGTTCGGCTACTACAGCTCCTACGTTGGCGCGGCGATGGACATCGTCCGCATCCTGAACTCCTTCCGGACCGCCCACTTCCAGTACATACCCGCCCTGGCGACGGCGAAGGACGACCGGCTTAACCTGTTCCTCAACAGCCCACCGTCCTTCCAGAGTCCCAAATCGGTGCTGGTCGCCGCGCTGCCCATGATCGAGCC
>DATJRL010000241.1:0-8723 GCA_035504785.1 Caulobacteraceae bacterium | reverse complement strand
GGCGCCAGCTGCGTCAAGGAGATCCCGGCGCCGCGGTCCGCCTGAGGCGCCCTTCGGCCGGGATCCGCCGCGCTACTGTTCGATCCGCACCGACTGCGTCGTCGGGATGTCGGCGTTGGACTGCTTCAGGGCCAGAAGGGCGTTGATGATGGCGATGATGCGCTTGGTGTTGTCGGCGCCGTCGCCCGCCTCGGGCGCACAGAACGTGCCGCCTTCGTAGCTGACCTTGGAGAAGCAGCCGCCGGGCCCGATGCCGAGCAGGCTCTTGCCGGTGAGCACGTTGACCAGCGGCTCCTCCACGGTCGTCTCGGCCGGCAGGTCGTCGTAGTGGTGAAGGTGCACGTAGGCCTCGTCGTTGTGCCCGATGATGTCGCCCAGGTAGTAGAACATGCCGTAGATCGAGCGGGTGGTGACATCCACCTCCAGCGGCTCGCCTTTCAAGGGGGGCGGAAGGTCGTTCAGCTTGATGTAAAGCGGCTCGCTCGGACCCGGCTTCAGCCGGACCGCGGGCTTCGCGCCGCAGAAGCTGCTGGGATCGATGTCGGCAATGTCGCCTGCCTTCACCAGTGAACGATCGTAGCAGAGTTCAGCCTGCGTGGTCAGTTTGGGCGACTTCGCTCCGCCTCCACCCCCCTTCGAGCCAGACTCAGAGCCGTCGCCGGCGGTCTCATCCGGCGCCAGGTAGGTCTCGGTGGTGAGCCCGTGCTCCATGGCTTCGCGGATGTAGTACTCGAAGGTCGTGAAAACGAGGTGCTTCTCGGGGTGCTGCACCTCGTCGACCAGGGTCTCGGGATTGTTGAACACCACCGTCGGCGGGCCGGACGGCACCATGGTGAACATGGGGTTGCCGTCGGCGTCCAATTCCTGCTTCCCGTCGGGGCCCAGCACCGGCGCCGTGTGCTCTGGATTGCCTTTGGAGTCCAATTCGGGTTTCCCGTCCGGGCCCCGCACATAGTCCGTCATCGGGGTAATCGTCGCCTTGGCGATGACCAGGTAGAAGATCAGCTCGCGGGCGTAGCCCTGGTGCAGCAGCAGGTCGACATCCTGCACGGTAATCGGCGCCATCAGGCCGGTGTAGAAGTCCTGCGAGCCCAGCAACGACATCTGGAAGTTGGTGTTGGTCTGGTTGTCCAGGTAGGTCGTTCCACCGAGGAAGGTGGCCAGTTGGTCCGCCGCCGTCGATTTTATGATCTTGCCTGGTCCAAGGATGAACTGCGGCGTGCTGGCGTGGAAGTCGGTGGTGCCGCTGGCGCTGAGCTGGTTGAAGGCGACCATGTAGATCGGCTCGTTGCGGCTGGCGCGCGCCAGGTTGAGCAGCACGCCCTGGTTCTGGCCGTTGGCCACCTGGTCGTTGATGGTGTCGGCGCGGCGGTCGATCGAGCCGAAGGCGATGCAGCCCGTCAGGCCTAGCGACATAGCGCCGGCGAGCAGTCCCCGGACCAGTTTGGACATGATGATCAGCCCCCCGATATCATCCGGCGGTCAGACTGCGGCCGGGGCGACGAGACTGTCAACGACCGCACGGCGGGCGCCTGAGCGCGGGCGTCAACCTGACGTGGCGGGAGCGCCGGATTCGGCGACACGCTTAACGGCCGCGCCACGGTTTCATACAATGGACCCATGGACGGGGGCGACAGGCGCGCGGCGCGCGGGGCTCATCCCGGCGCGGACACCCAACCGGCCCCGGCGCCGCCGACGGGCCGGTTGCCGCTGGTCGTCACGATCGGCTTCACCGGCCATCGCTCGCTGGACGATATCGATGAAGCCACGGCGCAGATCGACGTCACGCTCGCGGCCGCGCACCACGCGTTGAAGCTGCTGGCGGCGACGACGCTGCGGGGCGCCGGCGACGAGCGCCTGCAGCAGGCTTACGATGGCTCGGCGTCGCTGCGGCTGCTCACCGGTGACGCGCCCGGCGCCGACGGCCTGGTGATCGACCGCTGGGGCCGCGCGGGCATGGGCGAGACGCACCGGCTCTACCCCTACCGCGACCCCGACACCGGCGAGGCGCTGACCGACCGTCCGGAGCGGGCCACGGACGAGGTTCGTCGCTCGCCGCCCGCCGACGAACCCTGGACCGGGATCGACGCGGTCAGCCTCGGCCTCGGCGCCGACCAGGCGCACGCCGAGGTGACCCGCTGGATCGTCCGCCACAGCCAGGTGCTGATGGCGCTGTGGGATGGCGACCAGATGACCAAGCCCGGCGGCACGGGCGACACCGTGCGCCGGGCGTTGGAGCGGGGCGTTCCGGTGATCTGGCTGCAGCCTGGCGAGCGGCGCATCCGCCTCGCCAACCCCGCCAGCGCCCACCGGCATGGGGGCGTGCCGGATTCCGCCGAGGGTCTGGATGCGATCTCGACCGACCTCACGCCCGAGCGGCTTGCCCGGCTGCTCGAGCAGACCGTCGCTCCGCCCGGCGCGATCCGCAGCCACGCGCGCGACCCCGAAGTCATCGGACGGCAGGACTATGCGCGGGTCGATCCGCTCGCGCCCTGGCCCGGCCCGTTCCGTCTGCTGCAGAGCCTGCTCGACCACACCGTCTGGCAGACCTACCGGCAGTTCGAGCACCTGGCGGGCGGCGCGGCCGCGCGCGCCCCGACGGGTCGCAGCCAGCCGCCGCCGGCGTCGCTCGCCGCTCAGCCGGGCTTCGCCTATCTGCGGGATTGCCTCGGCGAAGCGGCCACCCGGGCCAACAAGCTCAGCGCGATCCACCGCTCCAACCAGCTGCTGCTGATCGTGCTGGCCACGCTGGCGGTAGTCTGCGGCGCGGCGCCGGCGCTCTCGCGGCTCGACCCGCAGGTGGTGGCGACACAGAGCTGGGTGTCCGCGACGGTCCCTCCCGCCGGCAGACACCCCGTGCAGCAACTGGAGGCCGGCGAGGTCAACTCGCATGCGATCGCCGCCCTGCTCGAATTGTGCCTGGTCCTGCTCGCCGTGGGCATCGCCGCCCTCGCCGGCCGCTACCATCGGCACCGCCGCTGGAGCGATGCGCGGCGCCTGGCCGAACGGCTGCGGGCCGCGCGCGCCACCTGGCCGCTTGGCGTGAGCATCGCCGACGCGCAACTGGTGCGCCCCCACGGCTGGACGGACTGGCGCGCCGACGCGGTGCTGCGCGCCGCCGGACCGCGCCGCGGCTGGATCGACGAACCTGCGTTCCGGGAGGCCGCCGCCTGGGTGACGGCCGATCTGCTGGACGGTCAGATCGCCTATCACACCCGCGAGTTCCACCTGTCGGCGCGGATCGGCGGCGTCATCCGCTGGGCCGAGCGCATCTCGTTCGTCCTGCTCCTGGGCACGCTCAGCGGTTACCTGATCGGCCTGGCCATCAACGAGCAGGTCCTGCACCGCTCGCTGCCGTTCTTCGTGGGCAACTGGGTGACCGTGGTGAGTTCCATCTGCCCGGCCATCGGCGCGGCCTGCATCGCGCTGGAGGCCACCAGCGGCTTCGGCGACCTGGAGCAGCGGAGCGAGCGGTTGCAGCACGAGTTCCGCCACATTCGCGAGGAGCTCGAGGAGGACGAGGGCATGCGCTACCACCACGTCCAGGAGGTGATCCGGCGCGGCGCGCAGCTGCTCGTCGACGAGTCCGGCGTCTGGCGCGATCAGGTGGCGAGGCGTCGGCTCGTGCGGACGTAGGGCGGTTGGGGCTCGTGCGCCTCAATCATCCCTTACGTCATTGCCGGCTGGAGCGCGAAGCGCGGAATGTCGGCAACCCATGCGCGCCCCTATTTCCGACCTTCTGAGGGATTCCGGCCTGGGTGGCCGGGACGAGCCCGGCCATGACGTGAACAGCGTTCGCCTCGCCGGCGTCCCTAAGCCTCGGCGGGCCTCTACCTGCCCTTCCAGCTGTCGACGTAGCGGGTGTTCTCCACCGCGGCCGCCGCGGCGGCGACGTCGAGCGGGTCGCGCGCATCGAGCATCACCGCGTATTCGTCGGTGGCCGGCTTGGGTTGGACCAGCATCGCCTTCAGGGCCTTCGGATGCGGCCCGTGGGTGAAGCCCGATGGGTGGAACGTCATCATTCCCGGCTTGATGTCGTCCCGGCTGAAGAAGTCGCCAGCGTGGTAGAACAGCGCCTCGTCGAAATCGTCGTTGTTGTGGAAGAACGGCACCTTCAGCGCCCCGGGGTCGGTCTCGAAGGGGCGCGGCGCGAAGGTGCAGACCACGAAGCGGTCGGACACGAAAGTGGCGTGTACCGAGGGCGGCAGGTGGTAGCGGTGGCTGGAGACCGGCCGGATGTCCTTCACGTTCAGCCGCACCGGCGCGAGATCGCCGTGCCAGCCCACGGCGTCCAGCGGATTGTAGGCATAGGTGACGGTCGAGACCGCCCCGCGCTTCTTCACCTCCACCCGGACCTCGCCCGCCTGGGCCTGGTGGGCGCGGAAGGCTTCGTCCATGACCGGGGTGTCGAGCATCGCCGGATCGAAGACGCCGGTGGGACCGAGCAGCCCGCGCTCCGGCAGCATGTAGTGGGCGCCGGTGGCCTCGATCGCGAGCAGCGCCGCGGGCCCGTCCGGCGCCAGCCGCCACATCGTGCCGCGCGGCAGGTAGAGGTAATCGCCCGCGACGCAGGCGATGCGGCCATAGTCGCAGAAGAGATCGCCGGCGCCTTCGTGGACGAACAGCAGCTGGTCGCCGTCGGCGTTGCGCGCCAGGGCCGGCATGGGCCGCGCGAGCTTCCAGAAGCGCATCTCAACGTAGTTGTTGGTCAACACCTTCGGCGCGTCCCAGGGCGACGGGGTCGCTTCGTTCAGCGCGTTCAGGTCGAAGGCGCGGGGGCGTAACGGCCCCTCGAATTTGGTCCATCCGGTCGGCGGGCGCGGATGGTGGAAGAAGGCCGCGGGGCCGAAGAAGCCTTCCTTGGAAACCTCGCGCTCGTAGGTTCCCTCGGGCATGTCGGCGTGGGCCTGGCGCGAATGCACGCCCTGCGCGCCGCGGACCGGGATCCAGTTGCGCGCCAACTCAGGCCTCCTTCGCCGCCGGCAACACGCCCCGGCGGATCTGATCGAGCTCGATGGACTCGAACAGGGCCTTGAAGTTGCCCTCGCCGAAGCCCTCGGCGCCCTTGCGCTGGATGATCTCGAAGAAGATCGGACCGATCATGTTCTCGGTGAAGATCTGCAGCAGCAGCCCCTGCCCCTCGGCGGGCGCGCCGTCGACGAGGATGCGGTCGGCGCGCAGGCGCTGCAGGTTCTCCCCATGGCCCGGCACCCGGCCATCCAGCTGTTCGTAGTAGGTCTCGGGCGTGTCCTGGAACCTCACCCCGCGCTCGCGCATCGCCTCGACCACCTGGAAGATGTCGTCCGCCCCGAGCGCGATATGCTGGATGCCTTCGCCGCGGTAGTCGCGCAGGAACTCTTCGATCTGCGAGTGCTCGTCCTGGCTCTCGTTGAGCGGGATGCGGATCTTGCCGTCCGGGCTGGTCATCGCCCGGGAGAACAGGCCGGTCTGCTTGCCCTCGATGTCGAAGTAGCGGATCTCGCGGAAATTGAAGACGCTCTCGTAGAATTCCTTCCAGTGATCCATCTGGCCCCGATGCAGGTTGTGGGTCAGGTGGTCGATGTAAGTGAGGCCGACGCCTTCCACCCGGGCCGGCACGCCGTCGATGGGACGGAAATCGACATCGTAGATCGCCTCCGCGCCATAGCGGTCGACCAGGTAGAGGTTGGAGCCGCCGATGCCCTGGATCGCCGGGATGTTCAGCTCCATGGGCCCGACCGGACCGGTCACCGGCGCCGCCCCGCGCTCCACCGCCAGCTTCAGCGCCAGGCCGGCGTCCTTGACCCGGAACGCCATGGCGTTGGCCGAAGGGCCGTGGGCCTGGCGGAAGGCGGCGGGCTGGCCGGCCGGCTCCATGTTGAGGATGAAATTGATGTCGCCCTGGGCGAAGCGCAGCACGTTCTTGGAGCGGTGCCGTGAGACGGCCGCGAAGCCCATCAGCTCGAAGAGGTGCTGTAGCCGCTCCGGCTCGGGCGAGGTGAACTCGACGAACTCGAACCCATCGGTGCCGAGCGGATTGTCGAAGAGGTCGGTCATCTCGCGCCCCCGATCAGTCGATCGCCAGGAACCACCACGCCCGGCTCTATGTCGCTCTCGCGCGCCAGCGATTGGTACAGCGGCGCGAAGTCAGTCTCCAGCGTCAGCTTCAGCAAGCCCTGGAAGCTGTCGATGACGAAGTAGGCGGCCTGGTAATCGTCGATCTTGTAGCGGGTGCGCATGACCCGCTTCATGTCGAAGGCGATCCGCGCCGGCTTGGGGCTCTCCAGGGCGTAGGCGCTCTCGCCGTGGCTGGAGACGATGCCAGAGCCGTAGATGCGCAGCCCCTCGCCCTCATCGATCAGCCCGAACTCCACCGTGTGCCAGTAGAGCCGCGCCAGACGTTCGATGGCGCCGAGCCGCACGGCGCGCAGGCCCCCCTCGCCATAGGCCTGCATGTAGTCGGCGAACACCGGGTCGGCGAGCAGCGGCACGTGGCCGAAAAGGTCGTGGAAGACGTCCGGCTCCTGCAGGTAGTCGATCTGGTCGGGCCGGCGGATGAAGCGGCCCGCCACGAAGCGGCGATTGGCCAGGTGCTCGAAGAACACCTCGTCCGGCACCAGACCCGGCACCGCGACGACGCGCCAGCCGGTGAGCTTCTCCAGCCGGCCCGAGAGCTCGGTGAAGTCCGGGATGCCGGGTTTGGACAGCTGCAGCACGTCGAGCCCGCGTAGGAACGCCGGCACGGCGCGGCCCCGCAACTGCTCGGCCTGGCGGGCGAACAGGCGATCCCAGAGGGCATGCTCCGCCGCCGTGTAGCGCGCCCAGTCCTGCGGAATCGTCCAGTCGTCGGCGGCGCCCGGGGGCGCGGCGTGCGCGAGTTGGCCCATGAAAGATGAATCTAGCGCAGATCACCCAGATTCAAGGAATCATTCCGCTCACGTTTGGCGGAGCGACGGCAGATTCGTTCCCGCCCGACCAGCGGTGTCGAGTTCGACCGACACGCCGCAGAGCGGCTGAGGCGGACCTTGCTCGGCTACTCCCGGGGGAACAGCCGGTCGATCAGCTTCACGCCCCACGACCGCGCGCGGAATTCCTGCTTGATCGCCACCGGGTCGTAAGCGGGGCTGCGCACCCAGTCCTCGAACGAGACGCCAAGCGGCTCGACCTCCCGGAGGTACTTCTCGAAGCAGTAGTCCAGCACCGCCGGCCCACCCAGGCCCGAGTGGCCGAACTTCATGCCGAGCTGACGGACGGCTTCCGAGATCGGCTGCCCCCGGCGGAAGTGCATGTAGAGCACGCTCATCACGCCCGCCCGGTCAGAGCCGGACTTGCAGTGCATCATCGCAGGGTACTCGAGTTCCTCGAACAACTGCTTGGCGCCCAGCACCTGCTCGCGGGTCGGCGCTTCGAGCGCGGTGACAACGAACGACACTAGTTTGACGCCGTAGCGGTCGCAGGCCTCCCGCTCGAGCACGTGGTGAGCGTCGCGGCCGACGCGCAGGTTGACGATGGTGCGGATGCCGCGTTCGGCCCACGCCTTGACCTGGAACGGCCAGGGCTGGTTGGCGCGCACCATCTCGTCCGACAGCCAGTGCGCGTTGGAGGAGGCGAGCCGCACGAATGCGTGGTCATGCCAGAAGTGGCGCCAATAGGTGGCGAACCGGCCCCCTGGCGTCGACAAATCGAATGACCGCACCGGCCCTCCCGAGCTACACACTTTGCGGACCCGCTTCGGCCGGCTCGGCAATGCCGCCAACCTGATGCGTCTGGTTCGCTTAAGCCGGCAAGTCCGACAAGCGTGATCTTCCCAATGCGAGAGCCGCGCGCGGGAGTTTTGAATGGAACAGCCGGAATACAAAGGTCCCATCGTCAACAACGCGGTCGACACCAACCGATGGGATCTGGTGCCGCCGCGTGACGGAGACATCATCGTCGCGGTCGGCTCGAAGATGGGCACGACGTGGACGCAGATGCTGTGCGCACTGCTGGTGCATGGACCGGAGTTGCCGCGTCCACTCGCGGAGCTGTCTCCCTGGCTGGATGGGGGCGCCTGGGACTACAACGAAGACGCGGTCGAAGTCTTCAACGCACAGGCTTGGCGGCGCGTGATCAAGACCCACACGCCGCTCCACGCGCTCAAGTATCGCGAGGACGCGTTCTACGTGACTTGCGGCCGCGACCCGCGCGACGCTTTCCTGTCCGGGCTGGATCACAACGCCAACAGCGCCCTTCCCGACGGCCGGGAACCGCCGCCGGATCGCGACAGGGCCTTCGCGTTCGTGCTGCGGGCGACGAGCCAGGATGGCGCTCCAGGCTTGCTGGACCACATCGCCGGCTTCTGGAGACACCGGACTCTGCCGAACCTGATTTTCCTGCACTACGCCGACATGAGCGACGATCTCGAAGGCGAGATGGCGCGCCTTGCCGAGTTCCTCGGCATCGCCCGTTCGCCGGATGAAATCAGGGCTCTCGGCGAACGCGCGCGCTTCGGTGCGATGCGGGCCGGGGCTGACGATGTGGCGCCCGGCTCGAAAGTCGTCGGGCGCTGGAAAAGCAACGCCGACTTCTTCCGAAAAGGCCGGCGTGGCGAGTGGCGCGAGGTCTACAGCCCCGAAACCCAAGCCCTTTACGTCAGCACGACGCGCGGCCGCTACGACGCGACCATGCTCGACTGGCTCGAAAACGGCCGCGCCGCGACGGGCGACCCTAGGGACCTTTGAGCGAACTCCCCTCCCCCTTGCGGG
>DATJRL010000240.1:0-2488 GCA_035504785.1 Caulobacteraceae bacterium | reverse complement strand
CAGGCCGCCGCGAAGGACGAAGCCGACGTCCTCTATTCCGTCGCCGATCATATCGCGACCATCACCCTCAATCGCCCCGGGCGGATGAACACCATCTCCGGGCCGATGTTGGCGCAGCTGACCGAGCGCCTGCTGGAGGCGGACGCCGACAAGGACGTTCGCGTGGTGATCCTCACCGGCACGGGCCGCGCCTTCTGCGCCGGGCTCGACCTCACCGAGGCGACGCGGCCGCGCGACAGCGGCGGCATCAGCGTCGGCGCCGCCAACGCCGTCGATCTCGACCTGCGCAACACCCCGCCCACCGTGCTCTTCGCCATGAATACGCCGGTGATCTGCGCGCTCAACGGCTCGGCGGCCGGCTACGGCATGGACACCGCCCTCGGGTGCGACATCCGCATCATGGCCCAGAGCGCCAAGCTGGCGGCCGCCTTCACCAAGCGCGGCGTGGTGCCGGAGAGCGGCGGCACGTGGTTCTTGCCGCGGCTGATCGGCTGGTCGAAGGCGGCGGAGCTGATCTTCACCGGCCGCACGCTCACCGCGGTCGAATGCGTGGAGATGGGCCTCGCCTCCAAGGTCGTGCCGGATGCGGAGCTCGCCGGCGCGGCGCGGGCGATGGCGCTAGAGATCGCCGCCAACGCGCCGCTGGCCGTGCAGGCGTCCAAGCGCATGATGCGGATGGGTCTCAACGAGACCTTCAACGACCACGTTCACCACGTGTTCCTCCAGCTCCTGCCCCTGTTCCGCACCCAGGACGCGGCCGAGGGCATGAAGGCCTTCCTGGAAAAGCGAACCGCCAACTTCACCGGCCGCTGATCCTGGCCACGGAGGCGCCACTTAAAGGGGTGAACCACGTCGTTTACGACGACGAACAGATGACAGCGCCGCAATGCGCCTCTAGCTTCGCCAATAGCGACTCAATCGTCCGGGCTCGTCGGACGCCGCCGTCGCCTCTCTAGGAGCCGAAAGAGCCATGGCCGACAAAAAACCAAACGCCCTCCAACAGCCGCTGACCCCCTCCGCCCAACTCGCCGCCGTGGTCGGGGCCGGCCAGATCACCCGGGGGGATGTGGTCTCCAAGATTTGGGCCTACATCAAGAAGCACAACCTGCAGAACCCAGCCAACAAGCGCGAGATCCTCGCCGACGACAAGCTGAAGGCGGTGTTCGACGGCAAGGCGAAGGTCAGCATGTTCGAAATGAACAAGCACCTGGCGAAGCACCTGAAGTAGACCCGAATCCAAGAGAGCGGCTCGAGTCGTCGCCCCGTCCAGCGCGGCAGCGGCGACAGGTCGCACTCGGATCGTCCAACAACGGCGCGCCTTCCCGGCGCGCCGTTTCGGATTCCTAAAGCTGCCGGCGCCATGCTGGCCTCCCAGAACTGGAAGAGGCAATGGCTGGCGACAAGAAACCCGCGAGCGCGGCGGAGCCGCGACTCCCCATCGACGCAATTCCGACGCCGGTCGCGGTCATCGACGCACGGTGCGCGATTGTCGCCGCGAACACTGCCTTCCGAGCGCTCGTGGGCGCGTTCGAGCTGGGCGGTCCCGCGCTGCAGGACGTGCTCGAGCAGGCCGGCGCGACGGGCGTCGTTGCGGACGCCGGCGGCAGGCTCCGCATTGGGCCCGCGGGCGGCGAACGCTCGTTCCAGGTGACGGTGCGCTCGCACGACCAGGCCCGGATCGCATTCTTCGCCGAGATCGAGGACGCGCGGGTCAACCTCGAGCAGCTGCGCATGGCCGAGGCGGCGCGCGCCCAGTTGATGCACGACGTGGAAATCGGCCTCTGGCGCTACGACCCGGACTTGGAGGTTTACCGGTTCTCCAACGAACTCGCCCTCGGCTACGACGACGTGGGCGCGCCGCTGCCAACGGCCAAGTTGCAACTCATCCAGCACGAGGACGACCGCGCGCTCGACACCGAGATCCGCGAGCGCATCACGCGCGGGGGCGGCTCCGCGGAATCGGAGATGCGCTACCTAGGGGCGGACGGCGGCTGGACCCATTTGCGCGTGCTCTATCGCGCCGGCCCGAAACGTCCGTCGGGACTGCACGAGATGTTTGGGGTCAGCCTCAACATCACCGCGCTCGCCAAGGCGCGGGATGAGGCCGCCGCCGTCGCCGGACGCCTCGGCTTGGCGTTGAAGGCCTCGCGCTCGGGAGTTTTCGAGTTCGACTATCGGACCCAGAGGTTCTGGGCGTCGCCGGAGTTCGCCGCCCTGGTCGGACAAGAGGGACTGGACCTCGCCGCCAAGGACAGCACGCTGCTCTTCCATGCCGACGACCGAGACAGCGTCACCCAGCTTCGCGAGCGGGCCCTGGCGGGCCCCGGCGCCGAGCCGATCGACGTGCGGCTCATGCTGCCGGATGGCGATTGCTGGGTGCGGCTCTATTTCGAGGTCGAACATGGGCCGGACGGGCGCGCGGTCCGCGGCGTCGGCCTGATGATCGACATCGACGAAACCAAGCGTCAGGAGATCGCCGTCGGCGTGG
>DATJRL010000239.1:0-2832 GCA_035504785.1 Caulobacteraceae bacterium | reverse complement strand
GAGCGGCCTGGTCCCGCACGTGTTCCGCTCGCCTGGCGCCACGGCCTCGCTCCAGGTGGGGCGCCTCGAGACCCGTCCGATGAGCGAGGCTGCGCGGGACGCGGCGGTCGAGCTGGTAATCGGCGTGGCGCCCAACGAATCCCTCGCCCTGGGATCGCTGATGGTCGGCCCCGTCCTCGTCCGCCGGGAGGAGCACCCGGATCTCTCCCGTAGGCTGTGGAACGCGGTCGCGATGCTGGAGGACGAATACGCCGACGCCTCGTGGATCAACCGCAACCTGGTTATCCGCCGGCTGGCGGAGATCATGATGGTCAACATCAGCCGCCGCCTTTTCGCCGACCGCCGCAGGGTGGGAGGCGCGCCCGCGAGCCGCAATGTGATGCTGGCGATTGACGCTTTCCTGCGGGAGCCGGAAAGGGCCTGGACGCTGGCGGAGCTGGCCAGGGCCGCCGGCATGTCCCGCACTCGCTTCATCGAGGAGTTCAAGCTCGTCACCGGCCAGAGTCCGGGTCGGATCGTCTCGAGGATGAGGCTCACCTCAGCCGCGCACCGCCTGGCGCGGGAGCGTCTCAGTGTCGAGGCCGCGGCTGACGAGGCCGGCTACAGCTCCTCTGCCGCTTTCGTGAGAGCCTTTCAGCGGGAGTTCGGTGAGACGCCAGCTCGCTGGCGACGGCGCCAGGCGGTCTTTCCCAATATCCCCCCGCGCGCGAGCCCCTCCATCTCGGCAATGCAAGGAACGAGCGCCAGATGAGCATCCGGTCCCTCGGCTATCTCGGCTTCGCGGTGAAGGATGCGGACGCCTGGGACGCCTTCGCCACCGGCGTGCTCGGCCTCATGCCGGGCGACAGCTTGGGGGAGACGCGCCGCTACCGGCTCGACGATGTCGCCTGGCGCATCGCGGTCGAGGCGGGGGATGTGGACGATCTCGCTTACGTTGGCTTCGAGGTGGCCGGCGCAGCGGAGCTGGACGCCCTGGGCGAACGGCTGATCAAGGCCGGCGTGACGGTGGGCAACGGCGATCCCGACCGCCTGGCCGAGCGCGGCGTGCTGGGACTGATCTCCTGCCAGGATCCTGACGGCCTCGCCGTCGAGATCTTCTATGGGCCCACCCTGCGCACCGAGCGCCCGTTCGTCTCACCTGCCGGCGTGAGCGGTTTTGTCACCGGCGACCAGGGTCTTGGTCACATCGTCATCACGACCCACGACATCGCCGCGGCGCGCCGCTTCTACCAGGACCTGCTCGGCTTTCGCCTGTCGGATGTGATCCTGATGCGGCTTGGCCCGCAGATGCGGTTCGAGATGGAGTTCTTCCACTGCAACGCCCGTCACCACAGCCTCGCGCTCGTGCCGCTCTCGGCCCCCAAGCGACTGCATCACTTCATGGTCCAGGCGCCAACGCTTGACGCCGTCGGCTTCGCCCTCGAGCGGGCGGAAGGGCGTGGCGCGCCGATAACCGCCAGTCTTGGGCGGCACACCAACGACCGGATGGTCTCGTTCTACGCCCGCACACCCGCGGGCTTCGAGGTGGAGTTCGGCTTCGGGGCGTTGGAGGTGGACGACGCCAACTGGCGCGTCGCGCGGCATGAACGGCCGAGCAGCTGGGGCCACAGGCGCGCCGGTCACTGACGCGAATCCGATCTAGCGGAGAGAACAAGGTGGATCTGGGCATTCGAGGCCGCACGGCGATCGTGTGCGGCGCCAGCGCCGGACTTGGCCGGGCGACGGCGATGGCTCTCGCGTGCGAAGGGGTGGACGTCCTCATCGCCGCGCGCAATCCCGAGCGCCTGCGCACGGCCGCGGAGGAGATCGCGGCGGAGAGCGGCGCCCAGGTGCGCGCCGTGGCCGCGGACGTGACGACCGAGGAGGGCCGGGCCGAGATCCTCGAAGCGCTCCCGCAGCCGGACATCCTGATCAACAATGCGGGCGGGCCGCCTCCCGGCGATTTCCGGACCTGGGGGCGCGAAGAGTGGATCCGGGCCATCGACGCCAACATGCTGTCCGCCATCTTCCTGATCCGCTCGACGATCGACGGCATGATCGCGAGGAGGTTCGGGCGCGTGGTCAACATCACCAGCCACATGGTCAAGCAACCGGTGAACGTCCTGGGGCTGTCGAACGGGGCGCGGGCCGGTCTGACGGGCTTCGTCGGCGGACTCGCGCGCGACGTGGCCCGGCACAACGTCACCATTAACAATGTGCTTCCCGGTCAGTTCGACACCGACCGGCTTCGATCGAACCACGAACGCTTCGCCCAGGCCTCCGGCGGCGATGTCGAGGCGTTGAGGGAGCGACAGAAGAGTCAGATCCCGGCGCGCCGCTTTGGCGATCCGGCCGAGTTCGGCGAGGTGTGCGCCTTCCTCTGCGGCGCGCGCGCCGGCTACCTCACCGGCCAGAACATCTTGCTCGACGGGGGCCAGTTCCCCGGCCTGCTTTAGACGTCCCGGGCGCGCTTCAGCCCCTGACAGGGGTCGTCGGCGGGTCTAGGCTTGGCGTCCCCCGAGCCGAAGACGGCCGGGCGCCACTGGGAGCGGAGACGCGCATGACGAAGATGGAAATCTCCCGAACGGCGAAGCCGCCGTTCAAGGCGAAGTACGGCAACTACATCGGCGGTCAGTGGGTCGAACCGGTGAACGGCCGCTACTTCGAAAATACCTCCCCGATCAACGGGCGGACCCTGTGCGAGGTCGCCCGGTCCGACGCCGCCGACGTGGACAAGGCGCTGGACGCCGCCCACGCCGCCAAGGAGGCCTGGGGCCGCACGAGCGCCGCCGAGCGGGCCAATCTGCTGAACCGCATCGCCCAGATCATCGAGGACAATCTCGCCCTGCTGGC
>DATJRL010000238.1:0-15706 GCA_035504785.1 Caulobacteraceae bacterium | reverse complement strand
TAGAGATTGATCGCCAGGGATTCGGCGAGGGCGAAACCGTCGTCCTCGATCGTCGGGATGGCGCCCGCCGGGTTGAGCGCCAGGAACGGCGGCGATTTCAGCCGAGGATCGTCGAAGGCGATCGGATCGTGCTCGAAATCGAGCCCCAGCTCCGTCGCCATCCAGAGCACCCGCATCGTGCGGGATCGCGCCGAGCCGTGAATCGTGAGCGCCATGGCTGGGTTTGGCGGCGCGCCGACGCGGCGTCAACGCTCCTGAACGCGTTCGAGTGCGGAATCGCCGTAGACGCAGATGCGGAATTCCCGGACAGGGTGGAGTTCGACGCCAGCCGGTCAGAAGACGCAGAGACACGATGGAAGGCTGTCGGATCGATCGAAGGCAAGCTGTTCACGGTCGTCTTCACTGAACGCACCGGCGCCTGCCGCATCATCTCCGGCCGTCGCGCGAACGCCAAGGAGTGCAGAGCCTATGACCCGCTTCACCCTCGATCCGAATGAGCCGCCCGAGCTTTCGGCTGCGCAGCGGGCGCGGCTGGACGCCGTGACCGAGGCGGAGATCACCGCAGCCGCCGAAGCCGACGTCGACAATCCGCCGCTGTCGGAGCTCGAGTTGGGCAAAATCCGATCTGCCCGGATCGTTCGGCGGGCCAGGCTGCGTTCGGGGCTCAGCCAAGCAGCGTTCGCGAAGGCTTACCGCATCAATGTGGCGCGGCTTCGGGACTTGGAACAGGGACGCACCCAGGCCGACAGCGCACTCCTGGCCTATCTCGCGGTGATCGAGAAGGAGCCGGAGACGGTGCGGCGCGTGCTGGAAGCGAGCTAATCCGCCACCTGCTCCACCACGTCGGCGAGCCGGTCGGCGGCGTCGGGACGGGCGACGGCGCTGGCGGCGGCGGCCATCTTCCCCAGCCGCGCCGGGTCTTCCATCAGCGCCCGCAGCAGGGCGGCGAGGCTTTCGTCGGTGAAGGCGTCCTCGCGCAGCACCTCGGCGGCGCCGGCCTCGGCGAGCAGGCGGGCGTTCTGGCCCTGGTCGTCGTCGAGGGCGATCTTCAGCGGCACGAAGATCGCCGGGCGGCCGGCGACGGCGATCTCGCAGACGGTGCCGGCGCCGGCGCGGCCGATGATCAGGTGCGCAGCGCCGAGGCGTCCGGCCATGTCTGCGAAGAACGGCGCCGTCTCGGCCTCGACGCCGGCGGCGGCGTAGGCGGCGCGGGCGCTCTCCAGGGTCTCTGGCCGGGTCTGCTGCTGAACCTTCAGCCGCCGGCGCAGCGGCTCGGGCAGCCGGGCGACGGCGCGCGGCACGCCCTCGGAGAGCAGCCGGGCGCCCTGGCTGCCGCCGGTGATCAGCAGCCGCACCTCGCCGCTCGGCGGCTCGTAGGGCCGGCCGTGGAGCGCCTGCACCGGCGGACGCACCGGGTTGCCGACGGTCACCGCGCGCCGCTGGACGCTGGGCGGGGCCTTCTGAAGGGTCGGAAAGGCGCAGGCGACGGCGGTGACCCGCGGCGCCAGCAGGCGATTGGCGCGCCCCATCACGGCGTTCTGCTCGTGGATCACGGTCCGCCGGCCCTGGCTGATCGCCGCCAGCAGCGCCGGCAGCGAGGGATAGCCGCCGAAGCCGACCACGATGGCCGGGTCCAGCTCCGACAGCGCCCGCCGGGCCTGGGCGACGCCTTTCAGGATGGCGAATCCGGCGCGGACCATGCCCAGCGGATCGCCGGGCCGGTAGGTTGCGGCCGACAGCGGGATGCGGCGCTCGGCCGGGAAGCCGCCGGCGAGCTCTTTCACCCGATCGTCGCTGGCGAGGACGATCCGCCAGCCGCGGGCGGCGAGGGCCTCGGCCAGCGCCTGGGCCGGGAAGAGGTGTCCGCCGGTGCCGCCCGCGGCGATGACGGCGAGCCGCGCGGCCGGGTCAGCCAAGGACGCCCGCCTTGGCCAGACGCCCGCTTTGCAGATAGGCCCCCGGCCGGCGGCGAGTCAGCGCCAGGGCCATGCCCATGGTCAGCGCCATCGCCAGCATCGACGAGCCGCCGTAGGAGATGAAGGGCAGAGTCATGCCCTTGGTCGGAATGAGGTCGAGGTTCACGGCGACGTTGATGAAGGCCTGCATGCCGACCAGCACGAAGAGCCCGGCCGCCGCGACCTGCTCGAAGGGGTCGGAGAGCTTCATCGCCTTGAAGAGGCCGCGCAGGGTCAGCAGGGTGAAGAGCGCGATCAGGATCAGCGAGAACCAGAGCCCGTACTCCTCGGCCGAGGCCGAGTAGATGAAGTCGGTGTGCATGTCTGGCACCTCGCGCTTCATGATGCCCTCGCCGGGCCCGCGGCCCCAGAGCCCGCCGGCCGCGATGGCGCGGCCGGCCCGGGCCACCTGGTGCAGGTCGCCGGTCTTGTCGTGGCTGAAGAAGCCGTCGACCCGGGCCTGGACGTGCTGGAAGAGGAAGTAGGTGCTGGTGAGCCCGCCCACCGCCATGCCCCCCAGCACCATCACCCAACTCATTGGCACGCCGGCCATCCAGAACGCCGCCCCGAAGGCGATGGTGATGAGCACGGTCTGGCCGACGTCGGGCTCGACCAGCAGCAGGGCCACGGCGAGGACGTAGAGGCCGAAGGCGATGGAGACGCCCGGCACGCCTTCGCCTTTCTGCGCCTCCGAGAACATCCAGGCGACCAGGACGATCAGCGCCGGCTTCATGAACTCGGACGGCTGCAGGGTGAAGCCGCCGACCTCCACCCAGCGCGTGGCGCCCTTGGCCGCGTGGCCGAGGAAGACGAGCGCCAGCATCAGACCGATCGAGGCTAGGTAGATGAAGAAGGCCGAGCGCCGGACCATCCGCGGCGACAGCAGCGAGACCGCGAGCACCACCGCCACCCCGGCCGCCGCGAACAGCGACTGGCGGACGGCGAAGTAGAACGGGAAGTCGATGTGCAGCCGCGCCGCGGCCGCCGGGCTGGAGCCGAAGCACAGCAACACGCCGAGCCCGATCAGGGCCAAGGTGGCGCCCAAAAGCCAGTGATCCACCGTCCACCACCAGAGGCCGAAGGCCGAGCGGTCGGTGCGCGAGAAGGCGTGGGCGCGGAGGGTCGCTTCGCGGGAGGCGGTCATCGGGCGCGCGCCTCACCCGCAACGCTGGGGAGGGGAACCAGCCGAAGGCTGGCGGAGGGGGCGACCGGCCACGCCCCCTCCGTCGCGCTCCGCGCGCCACCTCCCCCGCTGTCGCGGGTGAGGAGCGGCATTGCGGTTACCGTCACGCCCACGCCTCCTTGGCCCTGGGCGCGGCGAGGTGGTGGACGGCGGCGCGGAAGGCTTCGCCGCGCTCCTCGAAGTCGGCGAACTGGTCGAAGGAGGCGCAGGCCGGGGAGAACAGGACGATGGCGTCGTCGCCCGGGGCGCGGGCGTCAGCATAGGCGGCCGCCACGGCGGCTTCGATCGTGCCGCATTTGGCGTAGGGCGCGCGGCCCTCCAGCGTCGCGGCGAAGGCGTCCTGCGCTTCGCCGACGAGATAGGCCTTGACCACGCCGCCGAACAGGTCGGCCAGGCTCTCGATGCCGCCGGCTTTCGGCTGCCCGCCGGCGATCCAGTAGACCTTCGGATAGCTGGAGAGGGCCTGGCGGGCGGCGTCGGCGTTGGTGGCCTTGGAATCGTTGACGAAGCGGACGCGCCCGATGGCGCCGACGGTCTCCATGCGATGGGCGAGGCCCGGGAAGCTCATCAGCCCCTCGGCGGCGTCCTGGACCGACAGTCCGAGCGCCCGGGCGGCGGCGAAGGCTGCGGCGGCGTTCTGCCAGTTGTGGCGGCCGGGCAGCGAGGCGGCGCGCATCAGGTCGGCGACTTCGGTCACCCGCTCGCCGGTGGCGTCGTAGAGCACGCCCTGCAAGGCGTAGACGCCACGGCCCATCGAGCGGCGCGCGCTGATCGGGACGATGGTGCGCCGGTTGGCGGCGGTGATCTCGGTGACGATGTGCTGGCACCAGGGATCGTCGACGCCCACGATGGCGGTGTCCCCCTTGCCCTGGTTGAGCAGGATTCGCTTCTTGGCGGCCACATAGCCGTCCATGTCGCCGTGACGCTCGAGGTGGTCGGGCGAGATGTTGAGGATCACCGCGACGTCGGCCTTCAGGCTCGAGGTCAGATCCAGCTGGTAGCTGGACAGCTCCAGCACATAGACCGCGCCGCCGTGCATGTCCTCGAGGTCGAGAACGCCCACGCCGATGTTGCCGCCGATGCGGACGTCGCGGCCGGCCTGGGCGACGACGTGAGCGGTGAGCGCCGTGGTGGTGGATTTGCCGTTGGTGCCGGTGATGGCGACGATCTTCGGCCGCTTGTGGGCCGGGGCGGCCGCGACCGTGCGCGCGAAGAGCTCGATATCGCCGAGCACCTCGACGCGGGCGTCGCGGGCCATCTCGACGGTCCAATGAGGCGCCGGGTGGGTGAGCGGCACGCCAGGCGCCAGCACCAGCGCCGCCAGCTGCGACCAGTCGGCGGCGCGCAGGTCTTCCACGGCGAAGCCCTCGGCGCGGGCCGCCTCGCGGGCGGCCGGCTTGTCGTCCCACACCACGACGTCGGCGCGGCCCGCCTCGAGGGCGCGCGCGGACGCCAAGCCCGACCTCGCCAGGCCGAACACCGCGACCTTCTTGCCCTCGAAGCCCCGGACCGGGATCATGGCGCGCGCCCTCCCCTACCGCAGCTTCAGAGTGGAGAGGCCGACCAGGGCCAGCATCACCGCGATGATCCAGAAGCGGATCACGATGGTGGGCTCGGCCCAGCCGAGACGCTCGAAGTGGTGGTGGATCGGCGCCATGCGGAAGACGCGCTTGCCGGTCAGCCGGAACGACGCCACCTGCGCCATCACCGACACCGTCTCCAGCACGAAGAGGCCGCCGACAATGGCGAGCACGATCTCGTGCTTGGTGGCGACCGCGACGGCGCCCAGCCCGCCGCCCAGCGACAGCGACCCGCTGTCGCCCATGAATATCCGCGCCGGCGGCGCGTTGTACCAGAGAAAGCCCAGGCACGAGCCGACCATGGCCGCGCAGTAGACGCCGACCTCGCCGACGCCGGCCACGAAGTGCAGCTCGAGGTACTTGGCGAAAACGAAGTTGCCGACCAGGTAGGCGATGAGTCCGAAGGCGGCGGCGGCGATCATGACCGGCACCGTGGCGAGCCCGTCGAGGCCGTCGGTGAAGTTCACCGCGTTAGAGGCGCCGATGATCACGAAGGCGCCGAAGGCCAGGTAGAACCACCCGAGGTTCAGGACGAGATTCTTGAAGATCGGGAACGCCACCGACGTCGACAGATGGGCGTCCTCGGCGATCGGCGAGGCCGGGCCGTAGCGCACCATCAGGTAGACGGCGAGGAGGCTGACTAGGCCCTCGACCGCCAGCCGCAGCCGACCGGAGACGCCGGCGGTCGATTGCTTGGCGACCTTGGCGTAGTCGTCCAGAAAGCCGAGGAAGCCGAACGCGCCGGTGACCAGCAGGATCACCCAGACGTAGACGTCGGCCAGGTCGGCCCACAGCAGGGTGCCGACGAAGATGCCGGCCAGGAACATCAGCCCGCCCATGGTGGGCGTGCCGGACTTCTCGACCACGTGGCGCTCGATGCCGTCGGTGCGGATCGGCTGCCCCCTGCCCTGGCGCGCCTGCATCCAGCGGATGAAGCGCGAGCCCATGGCGACCACGGTCAGCTGCGCCGTCGCCAACGACAGCCCGGAGCGGAAGGTGAGGTAGCGGAGCAGGTTGAGGACGGGAATGTAGTGGCGCCCGTCGCTGGCGAGGCGCTGATACAGCAGATACAGCATCAGGCAGCCTCCCCCGACGGGACGTCCAGCGCAGCCAGCGCCTCGAAAAGCGCCTTGGCGTGGGAGTCCCTCGACCCTTTCACCATCACCAGATCCCCAGGCTCTACGGCCCGGGTGAGCGCCGGCGCGAGCGCCGCCGCCGTTTCGGCGTACGCGCCCCGGCGAGTCGGAGGAAGCGCTTCCCAGAGGCTTTTCATCCTGGGGCCGGCGCAGAACACCAGATCGACCTTCGCGGCCTCGATCTCGGCGGCCAGGCCGGCGTGATAGGCGTCCGACCGCGGGCCCAGCTCCAGCATGTCGGTCAGGACCGCGATGACTCTGTGCGAGGCCTTGCGCAGGCCGAGCGTCCGCAGCGCCGCCCCGACGGAGAGCGGGTTGGCGTTGTAGCTCTCGTCGATGAGCGTGAGGGCGCCGCCGGCGATCCGAACCGAGCGCTCGGCGCCGCGGCCCTCCAGCGGCGCGAACTCCGCCAGCGCGGCGAGACCGGCGGCCAGCGGCGTGTCGAGCGCCTCCATCATCAGCAGCGCCGCCAGGCTCATCAGGCCCCAGTGGGCGCCGGTCTGGCGAAGGCGGAAGCGGATCGGCGCGCCGTGCATTCGCGCCTCGACCACCGCGCCCTCGCCTTCCAGCCGGAAGTCGGCGAGCTGGGCCGCGCAGTCGGGGGCGGTTCCGAAGGCCATCGCCTCGGCGCCCCGCGCCTCCGCTTCGCGCTTCAGGAAGTCGAACCAGGCGTTGTCGGCGTTGAGCACGGCGCGGCCGCCGGGCCGCAACCCCTCGAAGATCTCGGCTTTGGCGCGCGCGACGCCGGCCTCGCCGTCGGCGAAGTTCTCGATGTGCACCGGCGCGACGGTGGTGATGGCCACCGCCTGTGGCTGGACCATGCGCGTCAGCGGGACGATCTCGCCTTCGTGGTTCATGCCGACTTCGAAGACAGCGCGCTCGGTGTCGCGGGGCATCCGGGCCAGGGTCAGCGGCACGCCGATATGGTTGTTGTAGCTCTTCACCGAGCCGTGGGCGCGGCCGGCGGCTTCGAGACCGGCGCGGATGGCCTGGGTGACGCTGGTCTTGCCGACCGAGCCGGTGACCGCGCCGCGCCGCGCCTGCGGCGCTCGGTCCCGCGCCGCGATCCCAAGTCGCTCCAGAGCCCGCAGCGTATCGGCCACCACGATCGACGGCCCGTCACAAGCCCGACTGACCAGCACGCCCGCCGCGCCTTTGGCCAGCGCCGCGGGAACGAACTCGTGGCCGTCACGAACGTCGGCCAGGGCAACGAACAGGTCGCCGGGCTCCAGGGTGCGGGTGTCGATGGAGACGCCGGTGGCGGCGAAGGGCGCGCCCGACAGCGCGCCGCCGGTGGCTGCAAGGATCTCGTCGGAGGTCCAGAGCGGCTCAGCCATCGGCCGGCTCCAGGCCGAGCGCCGCGGCGGTCTCGGCGACGTCGTCGAACGGATGGATGATGGCGCCGACGATCTGGTCCCGCTCGTGTCCCTTGCCGGCCACCACCAGCACATCGCCCTCGCGCAGCAGGGCGGCGGCCGCGCGGATCGCCTCGCGGCGGTCGCCGATCTCGCGGAGCCCGCTGGCCCCGGCCCGGATCTCGGCGCGGATCGCGGCCGGGACCTCGGAGCGCGGGTTGTCGTCGGTGACGATGGCGATGTCGGCGAGTTCGGCCGCGATCGCGCCCATCCGCGGCCGCTTGCCCCGATCCCGGTCGCCGCCGGCGCCGAACACCACGATCAGCCGGCCGCTGGCGTGGGGCCGCAGCGCCAGCAGCACCGTGCGCAGGCCGTCGGGGGTATGGGCGTAGTCGACATAGGCTTCGCCGCCCTTGCGGCCGCGGCCGACGCGCTGCATTCGGCCTGGCGCGCCCTCGATGTGCTCGAGCGCCTCGAGCACGGCTTCGGTGTTCTCGCCGGCGGCGATGCAGAGGCCGGCGGCGACCAGGGCGTTGGAGGCCTGGAACGCGCCGACGAGCGGCAGGCGGACGTCGAAGTTGCGACCCTCGGTCCCGATCCGCAGGCGCTGGCCCTCCGGGATCAGGCCGCGGCCGGCCAGCGTCAGCGCTTCGCCCATCGCGCCGACCGAATAGATCGACAGGCCCGAGGTGATCGCCGCCGCGGCGAAGGCCGGATAGGCGTCGGAGTCGGCGTTGAGCACGGCCGTGCGACCCCGCGGCGTCAACACCTCGAACAGGCGCAGCTTGGCGGCCCGATAGGCCTCCATCGCGCCATGGTAGTCCAGGTGGTCCTGGGTGAGGTTGAGGAAGCCCGAGGCGGTCAGGGCGACGCCATCCAGGCGGCGCTGATCGAGTCCGTGCGACGAAGCCTCCAGCGCCAGGTGGGTGACGCCGCGCGCCGCCAGGTCGGCCAGCGAAGCGGCGACGTCGCCGGCGTCCGGTGTCGTCAGTCCGCCAGGCGGGGTGATCTGGACATCGCCGGTGCGCACGCCGAGCGTGCCCATGCTGGCCGAAACGTGACCGAGCCGCTCGAAGATCTGGCGGCAGAAGGTGGCCACGGAGGTCTTGCCGTTGGTGCCGGTGACGGCGACGCAGGTGTCCGGCTGGGCGCCCCAGAAGGCGGCGGCGGCCAGCGCATAGGCGCGGCGGGCGTCGCCGACCTGGATCACCGGGACTGGGGCCTCGACCGGCGCCTCCACGAGCACGGCGGCCGCGCCGGCGGCGACGGCGGCGGGCACGAAGTCGCGTCCGTCGGCTTTGGCCCCGGACAGGGCCGCGAACAGGAAGCCGGGCTTCACCCTGCGGCTGTCGGCGGTGACGCCGACAATCGCCGGATCCGCCGCCAGGTCGCGCTTCAGGAGCTCGGAGAGGCGTCGCCGGGTCACCGCTCGTTCACTCCCAGGCTGGTGGGGTCGGCGGGGGGTTTTGGGGTCAAATCGGACGCGACGATGACGCGCTTCACGCCGACGAACGGCGCGATGCGCTCGATCACCCGGCCGGCCACCGGGGCCGCGGTGAGGGCGGCGGTGGTGACGCCGGCGTCGGCCGCGTTCGCCTTGGGCGAATCCAGCATGATCAGCACCAGGTAGCGATCGGCGTCGAATGGGACATCGGTGGGGAAGATAGCGGCGAACGACGCCAGGTTGGCGACGTTCCTGCCCTCCAGGTAGTGGCCGTCGACGATCTTGGTCGCGGTGCCGGTCTTGCCGCCCACCCGGTAGCCGAGGACGTCGGCCTTGGTCCCGGTGCCGCTGACGACGTTCATCCGCATCAGCTCCAGCATGGTGCGGGAGGTCGATTCCTGCAGCACCCGGCGGCCGGCCGCCGGGGCCTGGCCCGGTCCGAGCGGGCGGAGGGTCAGCGGCCGATAGACGCCGCCGTCGAACACCGCGCTCATGCCGGTGGCGATGGCCAGAGGACTGACCGAGATCGAGTGGCCGAACGACATCGAGGCGATGGTGTCCGGCGTCAGCTTGGGCGACAGCAGCGGCCGGGCCGACTCGACCAGCTCGCTGGGCGCCGCCGCGAAAAGCCCGAAGCCGCGGTAGTAGCGATCCATGATCTGCGGACCCGCCTCGAGACCCAGCCGCGCCGCGCCGATGTTGGACGAATGGGTGAAGACCTGGGCCAGGGTCAGCACCGGCGGACCCTTGTCGAAGTCGTGGATAGTGCGATCGCCGATGACCAATGGCGACCCGACGTTGAAAGGCGTGTTCGGCGTGGCGATGCCGGCGTCGATGCCCATGGCGAGCGTGAACACCTTCATCACCGAGCCGGGCTCGTAAACGGTGTTGGCGGCGTGATTGACCATCGCCGCCGGATCGGTGCGGGCCACTTCGTTGGCGTGGCCGGGATCGAAGGTGGGGAAACTCGCCATGGCGAGCACCTCGCCGGTGCGCACGTTGACCACCATGCCGACGCCGTCGGCGACGCCGAGGGTGGTCGAGGCCCGGTCGAGTTCGTCCTCGAGGGCGGCCTGGACCCGCAGGTCGATGGAGAGCGCGGTCGGGTTGCGGCCGGCGTCGGCGGTGATGGGACCGTTGAACGCCCGCTCGGCGCCGGCGATGCCGAGGCCGTCGCTGGTGGCGAAGCCGACGACGTGCCCGGCCAGGGCGCCCAGCGGGTACTCGCGACCCTCCTCGTCCTGGAAGCTGACTCCCGGCAGGCCGAGGTCATGGATGGTGTCGCGCATCTCGGGCGTCAGCCCGCCGATCACGAACTGCGCGCCCTTGCCGGCCAGCGCCCGATCGATCGCGGCGGGCGTGATGTCCGGATCGGCGGCCAGGAGGGCGGCGCGCACCCGGTCCTTGAACAGGAGCTCGTGCGGATCGAGGTAGAGGCCGTAGCGGGCGACATCGATGGCCATCACCTGGCCGTTGCGGTCGACGAGGTCGCCGCGCGCGTTCGGGGCCGTGATCGCCAGGGGCGCGCCGTGGCCGAAGGGCGAGAACAGCGCCGCGCGGGCCGCGCCGAGTCCGAGCGTGATGAAACCCGCCCCGAACAGCGCCAGCACGAAGAAGATGCGAAGCCGCGTGTCGTCGACCATCTTGTCGGAGGCGCGGGCCCGCTCGAAGGCGTGCTCGAACCACCACAGCCGCCGCATGGCCCAGCGGCCGATCGGACTGAAGGGTCCGGCGATGGCGTCGGCGAGGCTCATCGAGTCGCCGCCGCCTGGAGGCTGTTGGCGGCGGCCGGATCCGCGACCGGGTCTTGGGCGGCGCCGGAGTCCGCGACACGGGCGAGGTCGCCGGGCTCGATCTCCTGGCGGGCGGTCACCGGCGCCTGGTTGGCGTATCGGGTGGCCAGATCCTCGACTCGCGAGGCGCTTTCCAGACTCGCCACCTTGGCCCGAAGCAGCCGCACGTCGCGGGTCTCGTCCTGGATCTGGGTCTCGATCTCGGCGATGTCGGCGCGTTGGCTGCCGGCGGCGGTCTTGAAGGCGTAGACGGCGAGCGCCAGCGCCAGGAACAGCACCAGGGCCGCAAGGTCGATCACGCGGAAGCCGCGCACGCGGCGATTGAGGACGTCGGACGCCTTCATGCGGCGAGTCCCCAGGCCGGGGCGGCGGTGCGCGTCGCGGCGCGCAGCTTGGCCGAGCGCGCGCGGGGATTGGCGGCCGCCTCGGCCGCGCTGGCTGCTCGCGCCCCGTTGAACAGCAGCTGGAAGCTCGGCGTCGGTCCCTCGGCCGCCGGCGGCAGGTGGCGCGAGCCGCCGGCGGCGCGGCCGGAGCGTTCGGCGAGGAACGCCTTGACGATGCGGTCTTCCAGCGAGTGGAAGGTCACCACCGCCATGCGCCCGCCGGCGACGAGCGCGCGCTCGGCCGCGGCGAGGCCGCCCTCCAGCTCCTCGAGCTCGGCGTTCACCGCGATGCGCAGGGCCTGGAACACGCGCGTCGCCGGATGAATCCTGGCGCCGCGCCGCCCGCCCAGGGCCCGTTCCACGGTCTCGGCGAGATCGAGCGTGCGTTCGAAGGGCCGCTCGGCGCGGCGGCGAACCACGGCGTTCGCGACGCGACGGGCCTGCGGCTCCTCGCCGAAGACGCGGAAGATGCGCGCCAGCTCCTGGGGGGCGGCCTCGTTCACCAGATCGGCGGCGGTGGCCCCGTCCCGCGACATGCGCATGTCGAGCGGGCCGTCGCGCATCAGCGAGAAGCCGCGCTCGGCTTCGTCGAGCTGCATGGAGGAGACGCCGAGATCGAAGGCGACGCCGTCGGCGCTGGCCTCGCCGAGGTGATCCGCCAAGGTGGAGAACGGCGCCTCGAACAGCCGGAAGCGCTCCGGCGGCAGATCGGCGGCGAAGCGACCGGCGGTGGGGTCGCGGTCGAACGCGATCACGTCGGCGCCCGCCCGAAGGAAGGCGCGCGAGTAGCCGCCGGCGCCGAAGGTGGCGTCGACGACGCGCTTGCCCGGCGCGGGCGCGATCGCCGCGACCACCTCGGCCAGCAGCACCGGCGTATGGGCGGGCTCATTCATTGGCGGCGGCCGGCGGATGGACGCGGAGCCGAGCGCGGGCCAGCAGCGCCTGCTGGGCCGCCTCGCGCTGCTGCTGGCCTCGGGTCCGGAACGCCTCGCGCGACCAGATCTGGAATCGATTTCCCAGACCCACCACCGTCACCCATTCCGAGAGACCGAACAGCTCGCAGAAGCTCTCCGGCAGGGTGATGCGGCCGGCCGTGTCGAACGAGAGCTGCACCATGCCGCCCAGGATGGAGGTCTCCAGCGCCGTCCGGGCCGGGTCGCCGAACGGATATTCGTCGATGAGGGCGCAATAGCTGTCGAACAGCGCCCGGCCGCCGCCCTCGAGGCAGTCGGCCTCGACCGAGGGAAAACAGAACAGCCCATCAAATGGCGCGACGGCCGTCCGGTACTCCAGCGGCGCGACGATCCGCCGCTTCGAGTCGAGCTGCTTTTCGAACGTCGAGATGAACACCAGCCCCACCCCAACCAGACCCGAGCGCGACACGAGCCCCGGAGAGTCCTCCCCGCCGCTCGCGCCGGCGCCGGCCCCGCCCCCTCAGGCCGCACCGCCATTGATCGCGCGATGATTGGGTTAACACGGGATGAACTGGGATACAATGACACTCAGTGGGCTTTTGTTGAGTCTTCGTAGTTATCGCCGGAATGAGATAGTTAACGACACCGAGTTATCCACAGAACATACAGCGAACTACTGGCATTGCGGACCAGACGGCCTGTAAGCCGGGTTCTGTGTCCCCCGCCAAGCGGGGGCGACGGCCATTCCTCTGGACCATCCATCGCTGGATGGTTCGCGCGACCCACCCGGATCCCCCGAAAGCCGGCGACGGCTCCGCCCCGTCCCGAAGGACGAAGCTCGAGGATCCCTATTCGGTCTTGCTCCAGGCGGGGCTTGCCATGCCGTCCCGGTCACCCGGTCCGCGGTGGGCTCTTACCCCACCCTTTCACCCTTGCCTCCCGCGCTCTGACGAGCCTCGGGGGGGCGGTTTGCTTTCTGTGGCGCTATCCCTGGGGTCACCCCCGGCGGGCGTTACCCGCCGCCTTGTCGCCGTGGAGCCCGGACTTTCCTCCCCTTCGTCATGAGACGAAGGAGCGACCGCCCGGCCGTCTGGTCCGTGGGCGAAGGTGGGCGCTCGAACCCGCGGGGTCAACCCGAGAGTCGGAGGAGCGCGACGAGGCGGGCGCGGGTCTCGCCGTCGGCGACGCCGTCGACCTGCCCGGGGCGCCAGTGGCGCTGGAAGGCGCGGACGATGGTGGTGGTGCGCGGCTCGTAGACGCCGCTGGGCGCACAGTCGTAGCCCAGCCGGGTGAGGCCGGCCTGGAGCGCGAAGACGCCGGGTCCTTCCTCACCCTCCTCGAGCGGACTGCCCGGCGCGGCCGCGGGCTCGGCCCAGAGACCGTGGCCCGCCTGCGCCAAGCGCTTCCAGGGGAACAGCTCGCCGGGGTCTTCCTTGCGGTCCGGCGCCACGTCGGAATGGCCGAGGATGCGCTCGTCGGCGATGTCCCAGCGACTGCGGATGTCGGCGACGAGCGAGACGACGGCGTCGATCTGGGCGGCAGGGAACGGGCGGTAGCCGAACTCGTGGCCGGGATTGACGATCTCGACGCCCACGGAGCGGCCGTTGATGTCGGTCTCGCCTTTCCAGAACGAGACGCCGGCGTGCCAGGCGCGGCGCTCCTCGGCCACCAGCGAGAAGACGCGGCCGTCCTCCTCGACGACGTAGTGCGCCGAGACCTTGGCTTCCGGGTCGCGCAGCCGGACCAGCGCCGCCTCGCCGGTCGGCATGCCGGTGTAGTGCAGCACGATCATGTCCGGCGGCGTGGTGCGCGCGTTGAAGTTGGGCGACGGCGCCGGGATCAGGTCGATCATGCTGGCTGCTTGGCGGCGTCCGTCCGGGCCGGCGCGCCGGTCTGGGCTATGGCGCGGTACGCGAAGGCCTGGCACGCGGAGATCAGCGTGGCCGGAACCGCCAGCAGCGCGGCGCCGAGGATCGCGGCGGCGGGCACGAGGGCGAGCAGCAGCGCGCGGCGCGCGAGATCCGGGCCGCGCCAGCCCATGACCGCGGCCGCCGTCGCTCCCAAGGCGAGGCCGAACACGGCGAAAACCATGAGGAAAAGCGCCACCTCGAGGAAAACCAGCAGGTAGCTCGCCAGCAGCCGCCAGAAGTGGCCGCGCGTCATCGACCAGTAGGATTCCAGTGGAAACCGGCGCTGCGCGAAGCTTTCCACCGGCGCCAGCGAGAACCGCACCGCGACCCAGACTTCGAGCGCCACCGTGGCCGCGGCCCCGAGCGCCGCGATGATCTGGTAGTGGCCGGGGACGACTCCGGACAGCGGCGAAGCCACGTAGAACAGCAGGCCCGCCGCCGCGGGCAGAAACTGCCACAGCAGCAGCGTGGCCAGGAACAGCAGCACGCCTCCCACCGCGTGCACCACCGCGATCCGCGCCTCTTCCTCGCTGAGCTTGAACAGGTGCCACCCGTGTTCGTTGGGTTGAAGCACGGCGCGATAGACGGTGGCGGTGTTCATCACGCCCAGCGCCAAGAGCGTCGGAATCAGGACGCCGGCCAGCGGACCGTAACTGTGGACGAGTGCGCTCGGGCTTTGGGCGCCGCCCACGGCCTGACGCGCCGTTGTCAGCGCGCGGACGACGCCGACAGCGGCCAGGGCAAGCGCCCAGACAGCGATCCAGTAGATCACCGCCTTCGGCTCGCGGCGCAGCACCCGCACCCCTTCGTAGGCGGCGTCGATGGGCGAGAAGGCGCTCATGGGGCGAGGGCGCTAGGTCCGCGAAGCAAGGGGGCGACACCCATAGAGGCAAGCGTGCGTCGCTGGAAGCGAGGTCGAACGCCGCGGCCCAAAACGGCGGCTCAGGCGAAGGTCTTGGCCGTGTCCGTCTCCGGACTGAGCTGGCGCCACATGCGGGCCACGGCGCCCCACATGAGGGCGTTGCCCAACCCGACGCCGACGACGATCCAGATCAGGATCACCACCATCAAAGGCGTCGCCGCCGCCATCCACGCGCTGGGCGGCTGCGCGAAAAACGCCTGCGGGTTGCTGGCGACGGCCCCGACCGAGATCGCGACGGTGATCATGCAGACGATCCCCATCACCAATCCCAACGCGATCAGCATCAGCGTCACCAGGAGCAGGGCGAGGAACATCCGCCAGGCGTGGCCGCGCGTAAGGGTCCAGGACTCGAATAGGCGGAACTGCCGTTCGTGGTAGGACATCACGACGCCGAGCGACAGGCGCAGCCACAACCAAATCAGCACGCCGTTGACCAGCAGCTGGCCGAACAGGCTCACGACGTTGAGGCCGGCCGCCGCGTGCGATGCCGGGGCCCCGCCGCTGGCGGCCATCTGCCCGATGCCGGCCGCGAGGGTCACGATGCTGAGCGGAATCGCCATCAACAGGTTGGCGCCGAACAGCACCAGAAAGAAGACGAAGCTGGCGGCGAGGACCCAGGCCTCCTGGCCGCCGACGCGCATGTAGGCGAAGCTGGACGCCTGCGGCTCCAGCTCGGCGCGGATCGCGGCCGCGCGAAAGACGATGTCGAGCAACTGCACGCCGACGAGCAGCAGCGCAATGAATCCGAAGGCGTTGGCGAGGAGCTGTACGATCAGCGTCGGCGGCGGCGTCGACGCGCCGTTGGCGACCAGCGCCGAGATCGCCGAGGCGATGCCGCCGCTGAACAGGACGAACAGCACCCCGACGTAAACCGCCATCAACAGGCCCCAGCAAAGCACCGCGATCGGCTGGCGGCCGATCATGCGCAGACCCGCCGTGGCCGCGTCGCCAATGTCGATTTGTCCCATCGTATCTCCCCCTAGGCGAAGGTCTCCGACGCGTCCGGCCGCAGGTCCCGGTAAGCGCGGGCCCAGGGCGCGCCGAAGATGGCCAGCAGGCAGCCCTGGAACGGGATCAGAGCCACCAGATAGACCCCAAGCAGCGGCGCGAGGCGCGATAGCATCTCGGACG
>DATJRL010000237.1:0-2661 GCA_035504785.1 Caulobacteraceae bacterium | reverse complement strand
TGACGGGTTGGAGGTCGCGAGAGAGGCTCGCGGCGCCCGTCGCGGAGACCCGCGATGTCACGTTCAGCCGCTCGCGCTCGCACCGGTCACGACCGGACGAGCCTCTACTCCGAAATCACCGACAAGATCATCGCCGAGCTGGAAGCCGGCCGCGTGCCGTGGGTCCAACCCTGGGGCACGTCGGCGGCAAAGGCGCCGATCGCCATGCCGAAGAACGCGGCGACGCAGCGCCGCTACTCCGGCGTCAATGTCCTCATTCTCTGGGGGGCCGTCATCGGACGGGGGTTCGCCGGCCAGAGCTGGCTAACGTTTCGCCAGGCCTTGAGCCTTGGCGGCAACGTGCGCAAAGGCGAACACGGCACCACCGTCGTCTACGCCGACCGCTTCATCCCGGACGAGGAACGCAAGCGGGCGGAGCGCGACGGCGACGAACCCGGGGCGATTCCGTTCCTCAAGCGATTCACCGTGTTCAACACCGATCAGTGCGAGAACCTTCCCGGCGAATTGGTGACCGCCCCGCCGCCTTTGCCCGAGGGTCTAATCCTCCCCCAGGCCGAGGCCCTGATCGCCGCGACCGGCGCCAATTTCCGCATCGGCGGCGACCGGGCCTTCTACAGCCCCGCGCAGGATTACGTGCAGGTGCCCCGGCCTGACGCCTATTTCGAGCCGATCAACTGGCATCGGACGGCGCTGCACGAGCTCGGTCACTGGGTCGGCCACCCCTCACGCTTGGCTCGCGATCTGTCAGGCATGTTCGGATCGGCGCTCTATGCCAAGGAAGAGCTGGTCGCCGAAATGACCAGCGCCTTCGTGTGCGCCTCGCTCGGCATCGTGCCGACGGTGCGCCACGCCGACTACCTCGGTTCCTGGCTCGAGGTGCTGCGCGAGGACAATCGCGCCATCGTGCGGGCGGCGAGTGCCGCTTCCAAGGCGGCCGATTATCTGCTCGCCTTTCATCCCGAACGAGATGAGCCCGTTGCTGCCGCCACCGCAGCCGACGAGCAGGAGGCGGCCTGATGTTCCGCCGTTGCGCCAGTCATCATCCGTGTCCAGGACGTGGGCATCTCAGAGAGGAAGAGGGCTGCGCCGGTTTTCACGACGGGTTGGAAGTCGAGAGAGAGTCTCTCGGCGCCCGTCGCGGAGATTACCGACATGGCCACCGCTGTTCAGAAGATCACGCTCAGCGCCTCGCGCGACATCCCCTTCAACAAGCTGGTTCTGAGCCAGGGCAACGTCCGGCGCGTGAAGGCCGGCGTCTCGATCGAGGAATTGGCCGAGGACATCGCCCGCCGGACCCTTCTGCAAGGCCTCAGCGTCCGGCCGATCCTCGACACCGAAGGCCAGGAGACCGGCACGTTCGAGGTCCCGGCCGGCGGCCGCCGCTACCGCGCGCTCGAACTGCTGGTCAAGCAGAAGCGCCTGACCAAGACCGTGCCCGTACCCTGCGTGGTGCGCGACCCGAGCACGGATGTTTCGGCGGACGAGGATTCGCTCGCGGAGAATGTCCAGCGCGTCGCCCTGCATCCGCTCGACCAATTCCGCGCCTTTCAGGCCTTGCGCGACAAGGGCCTCGGCGAGGAGGAGATCGCGGCGCGCTTCTTCGTCGCGCCGACCGTCGTGAAGCAGCGCCTGCGGCTCGCCGCCGTCTCCGGGAAGCTCCTCGACGTCTATGCCGAGGACGGCATGACGCTGGAGCAGTTGATGGCATTCACCGTCACCAGCGACCATGCGCGCCAGGAGCAGGTTTGGGAGGGGCTGTCGCGCTCCCACAACAGGGAAGCTTACTTCATCCGCCGCCAGCTCACCGAAGGCGCTGTCCGGGCGGCGGACCGGCGCGCCCAGTTCGTCGGCGCCGAAGCCTATGAGGCCGCCGGCGGCACGGTCATGCGCGATCTCTTCGAGCATGACGATGGCGGTTGGTTGCAGGACCCAGCTTTACTCGACCGGCTGGTGATTGAAAAGCTTCAAGCCGACGCCGAAACGTTGCGCACCGAGGGGTGGAAATGGATCGCCGTCGCTGCCGACTTTCCCTACGGCCACACCGCCGGCCTGCGCCGCCTGACCGGCGAGACTGTCGAACTCACCGACGAAGAGGACGCCAGCCTTACCGCGCTCAAGGCCGAACAGGACGCCCTGGAGGCGCAATATGCCGAGGCAGACGAACTGCCGGACGAGGTCGATCAGCGCCTCGGCGAGATCGAGACCGCCATAACGGCACTCCAAGACCGGCCCGTACGCTATGATCCGGCCGAGATCGCCCGTGCCGGCGTCTTCGTCAGCATCGACAGCGAGGGCGTGTTGCGCGTCGAGCGCGGCTTCGTCCGGCCCGAGGACGAGGCGCCGGTTGAACCGGTCGCGGGTAGCGAGACCGAAGGCGGCGGCGAGGTGGCGGTCGCCGGCACGGAGGGCGCCGTGCAGCGGGCCGTCATCACCATCGGCGGCGCGCCGGCCGGTTCCGACCCGGAGGCCGCCGAGGAGGACGAGACGATCCGTCCGCTTTCAGATCGTCTGGTGACCGAGCTGACCGCCCATCGGACCCTCGCGCTGCGAGACGCCGTGGCGAACGATCCGCATATCGCCTTCCAGGCGGTCCTGCATGCGCTCTGCCTCCAGGTCTTCTACCGCTACGCGCCCGACACCTGCCTGGAGGTCACGGCGAAG
>DATJRL010000236.1:0-3288 GCA_035504785.1 Caulobacteraceae bacterium | reverse complement strand
GCCGTAGCTGCTCCCCCAGAGCAGCGGAGGCGGGATCCACCAGATAGCCGCAGATGTGGAGGTCCCGTCCGCGCGGATCGATCGTCGAGATCTCGACCGCGGGGACGAGTTCGATCCCAATCTCCGCGGCCGCCGCGGCCGCCTCGGGCAGGCCGTCAACGGTGTCGTGGTCGGTCAGCGCCAGCAGCTCGACGCCGGCCTGGGCGGCTGCGGCCACGACCTGCGCCGGTGTCAGCTCACCGTCTGAGAACGTGGAATGGCTCTGCAGCTCGAAGGTCGGGGCGCCCATACCGCGAGGCTAATGCAGCGGCCGGTTACGGACCGAGCTCAGTAACTCCCACTGACACGCTAGGTCTTAGGGCGCCCTAAGCTCATCTGTGCTAGCTTCCCGGTCACGGGAATAATCCGACCGTGCCGATCGGAATAAGCGCCGCCCGCCTCCCCTGACATGGAACAGACCGCCAAGCCAGCCATTTCCGCGATTGCGCGGAAGTCGTCGAAGGCCAGGAGCACGCCGCGCTGGAGCTTCTACGTGTGGGTAGCCGCGGTGCTGGCCGTCTCCGTCACCGCGGTGATCATGGGCTGGCACTCCAGCGGGGGCACGGTGGATCCCAGCGTCGCCGCGAACGCGCGCCATATGAGCCGCACCACCGCGGTGATCAACAGCGCGATCCTGGTCTTCCGCGAGGGCCTGGAGACGATCCTGGTGCTGGCGGCCGTGACCGCCAGCTTCCTTGGCGCCAACAGGGTCTATCGCCGTCCGGTCGCGATCGGCGGCGGCTTCGGGATTCTGGCGACCATCGCCACCTGGTTCGCGGCCGTGGGGATCATCGATCTGCTGGGCGGCAGCGGTCTGACGCTTCAGGCGGCCACCGGCATCCCGGCCATCATCGTCCTGCTGGTGGTCATGAACTGGTTCTTCCACAAGGTCTATTGGACCGGCTGGATCTCCCACCATCACAAGCGCCGTAAGGGCCTGCTCAGCGGCGACGCCGATGCCAACAGGCGCCGCGCGCTGCTGGGCTTCGCGATGCTCGGCTTCACCTCGATCTACCGCGAGGGCTTCGAGATCGTGATCTTCCTGCAGAACCTGCGGGTCACCTTCGGCTCGAGCGTCGTGCTGGAGGGCGTCACGCTCGGCGCGCTCTTCACCGCAGCCGTGGGGGTGCTCACCTTCTCGCTGCACCAGAAGCTCCCGTACAAGCGGCTGCTGATCATCACCGGCGGAATGCTGCTCGTGGTCCTCTTCGTGATGGTCGGTGAGGAGATCAATGAGATGCAGCTCGCGGGGTGGATCGGCACCACCTCCATCGGCAGCTGGCCCGGCTGGCTCGGTCAGTGGTTCTCGATCTTCCCCAACGTCCAGACGATCGTCGCCCAGGTGGGCGCCATCCTGATCGTCGTGGGCTCCTACCTGACGGCCGAGTACATGCGTGTCTGGCGTCCTCGCCGCCGCGGGCTCAAGGCCGCTCAGCTCTCCGCCGCCCCGCCCGAGGCCGGCGCGCCGATGGCCGAGATCTGCGTCACCGCCGCGACGGTCACCCAGCACTGAGCATCACCGGCCGCCGGCCGGCCGGTCGCAGGTTCCACGTGCCGACCCTGGGAAGGACGAACGCGTGTGCCGGGCCTGCCAAACTTCCCAGCCACGCCCGCTTGGCGCAATTGGTAGCGCACTTCACTTGTAATGAAGGGGTTAAGGGTTCGAGTCCCTTAGCGGGCTTGTCCGTTGCGCCGGCTGTGAGCCGCCCGGCGCCGCGCTGGTCACGACGTTGCCAACGACTCGTCACGTCGCCGCGAGCGCCGGCAGGATCGCGCGCAGCGCCTGCAGCTGCTCGGGCGCCAGGGGCTCAAGCAGGTGGCGGCGAACGGCGTCCGCGTGGATCGGTCGCGCGACCGCGACGGCGTCACGCCCAGTCTCGGTGACCGACACCTCGACGCCACCCTCGGCAGCGTCCTGACGCGTTATCAGGCCGCGCTGCTCCATGCGACTCAGATGATGCGAAAGCCGGCTGCGATGCCACCCCATCGAATCGGCCAATTGGTTCTGGCGCAGCCGTCCGCCGCCCAGCTCAACGACACGGGTGAGCACGCCGAAGTCAGGATCAGAAAGGCCTGTCGCCTCTTGAATCTCGGCGACCACACCCGCACGAACGGCGTCGGAGGCCGCCTTCCACGCCGTCCAGAGGGCCATCTCGTCGTCGGTCAACGCTGCCACGCCGCGAGCATAGCCGAACTCGTGTTGACATGACAACACAAGGTGCTAGGCTGTTGTCATGTCAACACCACCTCTCACATCTCAAACATCCAGCGCCGCGCGGGTCGCGCTCGTAACCGGCGCCAACAAGGGAATCGGCAAAGCGATCGTCGCGGGGCTTCTCCACGACGGCTTCGTCGTCTATCTCGGGTCGCGCAACGCCACCAACGGTCAGGAGGCGGCCGCCGATCTCGCCTCGCACGGTGACGTCAGGCCGCTGCAACTCGACGTCACCTCGGACGCCGACGTGACCGCGGCGGCAGCCTTGATCGAACGCGAATGCGGTCACCTTGATGCGCTCGTGAACAATGCCGGGGCCAACGTCGGCTACCAAAAGCCGACCGAGGAAACCCCGGACAACCTTCGCTACGTCTACGAGACGAACGTCTTTGCGGTCGTGCGCGTGACCAACGCGTTCCTACCCCTGCTCAAGAAGGCACCCGCCGGACGAATCGTCAACGTGACAAGCAAGCGCGGGTCAATCGGCGAGCCCGGGGCCTGGGTCGGACAGCCGTCGATGACCTACTCCAGTTCCAAGACCGCGCTGAACGCGCTGACGGTCCACTACGCGCGGGAGCTCCAGGACACCCCGATCAAGGTCAACGGCGCAGCGCCAGGCCACGTCGCGACCGAGTTCAACGGATTCCGTGGGACACGAACGCCCGAGCAGGGCGCGGCCGTCGCAGTGAGGCTCGCGACGCTCCCTGCCGACGGGCCGACGGGTGCCGTGTTCGAAGACGACCAGCAACTCCAATGGTGAACCCGATGCCCACGAAACGAGTGGTGCTTGTCACCGGCGCGACGCGCGGAATCGGCCGCGCCGTCGCCGCCGGCCTCGCGGCCCTCGACCAGACGGTCATCGTCGGTGGCCGAGACCTGACCGAAGCAAACGAGCTCGCGCGAGAGCTCGGCAACAAAAGCATCGGCGTAGAGCTCGACGTCACGAAGCCCGACACGATTGCCGCCGCCGCCAACCACATAGGAACGACCTTCACCCGGCTCGACGGCCTCGTGAACAACGCCGGCATCAACGT
>DATJRL010000235.1:0-2780 GCA_035504785.1 Caulobacteraceae bacterium | reverse complement strand
GGCTCCAGACTCAGCCTTCGGGGTGAAGCTGACGGCCGAGGTGTTGCTGGGCGGCGTGGCGCTCCTGACCCTCACCGGCTTGGCCATTCCCCGCTGGGGATTTTCGGGCGCCGCTTTCGCCCTGGCTGCGATGGTGGGCGTGGCGGCGATCGCCGGCCTGTCCGCCTTCCCCGCCCGCCGCGCGCTGACCCCGCCAGCCGAGCGCTTCACCATGAAGGGACGTCGCGGAGGCGTCGCCGCCATGCTGCGCGACTGGGCGCCATGGTCGGGTCTGGCGGGGCTCTTCGTCTCGTTCGCGGGCCTCTCGGCGCTGTGGGCGTTTGTCACTCAGATCGCCCCGACCTTCGGCGTCGGCGATCAGGCCGCGTCGGGCGCGTTCATGGCGGCGCTCGTGGCCAGCGGTGCCGCGGGCATCGCCGCCGCCGTCATGGGCGACCGGTTTGGCCGGGCGAGGCCGCTGGCGGCCGGTCTGGTCTTGGCCATCGCCGGCGCGGCGGCTCTGCAATGGGGGCACGGCTTTTCCGGCTATCTCGCCGGCGTCGTGCTGGCCGTGGGGCTGTGGAATTTCCCGATGGCCTACCAGATGGGCATGATCGCTTCGGCCGACGAACGCGGCCACGTGGCGGTGTTGATGCCGGCCGCGCTGGCGATCGGCGGCGCCATCGGACCCGCGCTAGCCGGCGGGCTGCTCGCGCACGCGCACGGCTACGCACCGCTCTATGCCCTGTTCGCAGGCGCCACGGCCGCCAGTCTGGGCGCCTTCACAGCGCTGGGTCGCCGCCTGGCGTCGAGAGCCGCCCGGTGACCGGTGCGCTCGCGGACGCCGACACCGTCGCGCCAGCGGTTCCAGCGGCGCCCGAGGGTCTGACGGCGGACTGGGTCAGCGCGGCCCTGGGCGCGGGCGACCGACCGGCGGCGCGGGTGGCGACCGTGCGACGCGAGCGGATCGGCGCGCGCGCCTTGCGACGTTTTGCCCGGCTTGCGCGAAGTTCGGCGTCAGGCGCCGCGCTCGCTCTGCTCGTGAGTTCCGCGCTCGCCCAGAGCGTGCCGCCGACTCCTCATGCAGAGTGGATTTGCCCGAACGGCCGCCTGGGCGGCGACGGTCCGAGGCCGGCCTGTGGCGGCGGGACCGGACCGCGCCCCGCGCCTCACCTCTATCCCCGCCCCAACAATGTCGCCAACTCCGCACCCGATCCCGCCGTCGCCGAGGTCTCCCAGGGCGACGCTCTCTTCGCCCTGGGCAACTGGAGCGCCGCGCTCTGGCACTATCGCCGCGCCCTCGCCCTGCATCCTACCGACGCCCACATCCAAGGTCTGATCGCCACCGCCACCGCTAACCAGGACCGCGATCAGGCCGAAGCCCGCGACCGGGCCGCCAACGCCGACGCCGCCGACAAGATCAACGCCCTCCTCGGCGGCATGGACGCCAGCCTGGCCCGGCAACGTCAGGATGCGGCCGCCACCGCCTCCATCGACGCCATCGGCAACGCCATGGATGGCGCCACACGCCGCAACGATGCTCTCGCCGGGCCTGCCGAAGGCCTGCCCATCCTCTCCCCGAACGCGCGGCCCGTCCTCTTCGCCGCGCTTCATCATCCCATCCCCGGCGACAGCGCTCCCGCCGAAGCTCTGATCAAGGCCCAGCCATCCCTCCGCGAACTCGACCTCGAGATCGCCCGCACCGAAACGGCGCTTCGCCGCCTCGTCGTCAACAACGAGGCATCGAGCGAGCAGCACCGGGAGTGGGAGAGAGAAAGCGCCGAGGCCACCGCCGACGCCGAAAGCATCGGACTCGGCCTCGTCATCGACCTCGCCGGCGCCCACGTCGACCACCTCACCGAGCAAAACGAGGAGCAGGCGTCCGAAGCCCTCGACGAACTCATGCAGGCCGATCCGCTCCAGCCCGTCTCCGACGAACTCCGCAAAAAGGGCGAACAGCTCATCGCCCAGCGCGACCGCTTGCAGAACGAGGCCGATTCCCTGCGCGCCATCGGCAAGGAAGCCGATCTCTATGGGAAGATCGACGACACGGAGAACCACGGCTTCACGCGCGAAGACCTCTACGAGGTCATCACCCAGATGAAAAAGGTAGAAGACCTCGCCGGCCCCTACAAAGACCTCCTCGACGCCGCCTACACCGTCTATCGCCAGGCTGACAGTCTCGATCACCTCGCGGTCGCAGACGTCACCGACGAGCGCACCCTCCAGGCCTCCGCCTCCCTGCGCCGCACCCTCTATAGCCTCGTCGCCCAGCGCCAAGCGCTTCGCACCGGCCTCAAAGCCCGGAAAACCACTCCATGATGTTCCCGCGACCTCTCTGTCGCCTTCTCGCGCTCGCCTTTCTCGCAACCACGCTTCCCTGCGCCGCGCAGTCCCGGCCCCGCGCCCTCATGCTCTCCGTCCCGTCCTTCGCGGCGCCTTTCTGGATCTATCTGGACGGCCAGCTCGTCGCCTCAGCCCCCCGCGACGATCGCTGGAGGGTCGTCGACACCCCCAACGGGTTCAAAGTCTATTCCCCGCAAGCCGGCCTCGTCGTCCAATATGAAGGCGGCGCCATGACCCGCCTCGTCGACCCTGCCGCCGCCACCCGCGAACATCTCTTCCAGCGCTTCACCTTCAGCGCGACCGACGGCAGTCACGCCATCGACGTGCTCTATTACCAGCCGCGCGCGGCGTCGGCCGACCTCCCCTTTCCCTTCCGCACCACGCACCTGGACCTGACCGCCGACGCGGCGCCGCGCACCACCCCTATCGACCTCCCGGCGGGCTGGGAAAATCCT
>DATJRL010000234.1:0-16597 GCA_035504785.1 Caulobacteraceae bacterium | reverse complement strand
CTCGTCCTCCCAGAGCTGGACTTCGGCGGACAGCTCTCCGCACTCCTCTGCCAGACGTGAGATTATCTTGAAGGGTTCAACTCCCTTTGGGAAACGCCGGCGCAACGCAAGGTTTGCGGTCCAGAGGTTGTCGAGCAATATTCTTCTCCTGTCGTGCAGCTATGAAAGACATAAGCTGGAACAGCTTCGCCTTGAGGTTCACGCCGCCTCGCAGCAGATCTCATCGACGATCTGGAGGTTGGCCAGCATTGTCTTGGCGCTCTCGTGTCGCCAGGCCCAGAAGATGTCGAGCTCCTGTTGCAGTGGCTGCGAACAATTACGGTGACAGTGCACTAAAATCGTTCGTCCAGGCCACTCGGCCGATAATTGAGTGCGCTGTCACCGAGCTTCTCAGATGTCCGGTCCTGGGCGCGCGCCTAGCGGGTCACACCGACCCTTTGCGGACTCTCGAGCGATTGGTCATAACCGTCGCTAGCCGGTTGATCGGTGGGGAGCATGACGGACGACGCCCGCGCCCAGAATCTCAGCCTCGACCGGGCGAAGGTGGCCAGTTACGCCCAGGACTCCCGAGCGGCGATGGATTGCGTCGATCAGGCCAAATCGTGAGCGGCGAAGAGGGCGCCGGCCCGGGTCGTGGTCGCGGGCGCGCCATAGGGAGGGGGCCTCGCCGCGCCACGGTCTCTCCGTCCGGCGCTGCTTCAGCCGCATCTCCTGGACTGGGCCTCGTCACCAAAGTCTCCTACGGCTTTGGCTCCGTCGCGCAGGCGACGGCCGGCGCGGCGCTCTCGCAGGGGACGATCACCTTCTTCCTGGTGCGCGTGGCGGGCCTGGAGCCCGCGGTCGTCGGCGTCGTGATGTTCGTCTCGCTGGCGATCGACGCCACTCTCGACCCGCTGATCGGTCGGATCTCGGACACTCTGCGCACCCCTTGGGGGCGGCGCCACCCCTTCATGTACGCCTCGGCCCTACCGATCGCGCTCGCCATCTTCTTCCTGTGGAGGCCGCCGCACGCGTTCGCCCCGGAGGCGATCGCCGTCTATACGCTCGTCCTCTTGGTCGTACTGCGCCTTTGCGTAAGCCTCTATCAGATCCCGAGCGATGCGCTGACGCCGGAGCTGGCGCCCGACTATCACGACCGAACCAGTCTGATCAGCTTCCGCTACTTCTTCGGCTTCGTCGGCGGCATCGTCGTCTCGTTCGTCATGCAGTTCGTGTTCCTGCGCAAGGACGCCAGCCACCCGTTGGGCGCGCTCGACCCGGCGGCCTACGCGAACTTTGGCGCGCTGGCCGCGGTGCTGACGTTCGCCGCGATCCTGCTCTCGTCGGCGGCTACCCATCGCTACATCAAGCGCCTTTGGATCTCGCCGCCGCGCCGGCAATCGATGATCGGCGCCGTGCGCGAGGTGTTCGCCACGTTCGCCAATCCGTCCCTGATCTCGGTGATGGGCGCCGGGCTGCTCGCCGGCATCGCCGGCGGCGTCACCAACACGCTCGGCGCCTTCATGAGCTACTACTTCTGGGACCTCACGCCCCAGATGGCCGGGGTAATCGGTCTCATCTCGGCGCTCTCGACCATCGTCGCGACCATTGCGGCGCCGCCGCTCTCCCGGGCGCTCGACAAGAAGCGCACGATGTTGGTGGTGTTCGCGCTGGCGATCATGGGCGGCGTCCTACCCGTGTGCTTGCGTCTCGTCGGACTGATGCCGCCGAACGGCTCGGCGGCGGTCCCCGTCATCCTTGCCGCCGACGGGCTGTTCTCCAACACGCTGGCCCTCATCGGATACATCATCATCGGCTCGATGGTCGCCGATGTGGCCGAGGACAACGCGGTGAAGACCGGGAGGCGCTCGGAGGGTCTCCTGTTCGCCGCCTCCAACCTGTTGCCCAAATTCACGACCGGCATCGGCGCGGTGCTTGGCGCGGCGATCCTGATCCTGGTGAGGTTCCCGACCGGCGCGCAGGCCAGCCACGTCGACCACGTCGACCCGACGATCATGCGCCACATGGCGTTGCTGTGGCTGCCCGCGGCGCTGGGCCTCAACCTCGCGGCGGTCTCCGTTCTGCTGTTCTATCGGTTGGACCGCACCACCCATGAGGCCAACCTGGAAGCCCTCAGCCACACGCCTGCGTTCGAGCCGCCCTCGGACCTGCTCCCCTGACGCCGCCGCAACTCGCGGGGCGACGGGGAGGACGCGACGGCGGCCAATGCGATCCGCCCTAGTCGCGATCCGCCTGCGCCGCCCGAGCCACCGGGGCGAGGCGGCGGTAGGCGTACCAGAAGGTCCAGGCGGTGAGGGCGAGGGTGACGCCGGTTCCGAGGATCGGGCTGACGACCAGGAATTGCGGGATGCTCAGCGTGAAGACGAGGGCGCAGGCCAGCGCCGACTCGGCGACGAGGCCGATGCCCCACGCCAGCGTCAGCAGGGTCATGGTGCGGCGGAAGACATCGCTGCCCTGGATCGACTCCAAACGCTGCAACTCGGCCGGCGACACCCGGCGAACGCGGGCGCGGGCAAGGTGGTAGATCAGCGGTCGGCCGATCGCCAGGGATCCCAGGAAGATCAGGCCGACCAGGGCCGTCACCAGGTGCTCGCGCAGCTGCAGGACGCGCACGCCGCCGCCGCCGAAGAAGGCGAGCAGCGAGAGGGCGATGCCGGTCAGCACCAGCAGCGACAGGGCGTCGACGCGGCGGCGGCGGGCGAACTCGAGGATGGTCCAGCACAGCGGCGGCGCCGAGGCGGCCATCAGCGCGCCGGTGTCGCCCAGGTGCGGTTTGGCGAAGTCGTAGGCCAGCATGGGCAGGGCGAAGTTGACCACGACTTCGGCGGCGGTGCGCAGGCCATTGGCGCGGACCCAGGCGAGGGCGCGGTCGGCCAGGCCCCGAGCGGGGAGCGTTCGCGCGGCGGGTTGCGGGGCGGCGTCGCAGGGGGGAAGCGACGAGGTGTCGGTCATCGGGCGGTCTCCGTGAGCATGCGGCATTCCATGCCCGCGTCGGCGAACAGGATCTGGCCGGTCATCTGCGAGTTCTCGGGGCTGACGCACCAGGCGAGCAGCGCGGCGGCTTCGTCGGCGCGGCCCGGGAAGGCCCCCCTGAGGGCGATGAGTCCCTGCATCGCCGCGCGGGCTTCGGGGATGGCCAGCACATAGGCGGCGGCGGGCGTGTCGTAGAAGCCGAGCGCGACCACGTTGAGGGTGACGCCCGCGCCGGCCCAGTCGGCGCTGGCCGCGGCGCGCCGGCACCAGCGCTGCAGCGCCTGCTTGGCGGCGCCGTAGAGGTCGAGCCCGACCTGGGTGGGGTCGGGGTCGGGCTGGCCGGCGACGCGACCGAGCTTGCCGGCCCGGTCGGCGTCCCGACCCGCGGCGTTCGCGGCCGCCTCGTCGCCGGCGAGGCAGGCCTGGACCAGCCCCGCGGCGTCGGGCCGCAGCGAGGCGACGGAGGAGACGGCGACGGCGCGCGGCGCCGGGCTCGCGGCCAGCAAGGGGCGCAGGCCTTCCAGCGTCGCCACCGCGCCGAAGAAGTTCAGCGACAAGCTGGTCTCGGGCGGGCCGCCGCCGGCGTTGGCGACGATGGCGTCGATGCGGCCGCCGGCGAGGCGCGTGACGCCTTCCACCAGGGCCGCGCGGCCCGTGGCGGTGGCGAGATCGGCGATCACGTCGGCGTCGTGGAGGTCGCAGGCGATGACCCGGCCGCCGTCGGCGGCGAGACGCCGGGCGGTCGCCGCGCCGATGCCGGAAGCGGCGCCGGTGACGACGTAGGTGCGGTCCCGGTGCGAGGTCATGGCGCGGGCTCCCCGGCTAAAGTGAATGACCATTTACCTGGGATCGGGCGAGAAGTAAATACGCATTCACTTGCCATGCGCCGTGGCGCGGCCCCATACTCGCGTTCGATGTCGATCGAGCGCGCCCCGTCCGACCCGTCGCCGCCTCCGCCCGTCCGTCGCGTCCGCGCCAGCACGACCGAGCGCGGCGATGCGACCCGGACACGGATCCTCGCGGCGGCGGAGCGGCTTTACGCGGAGCGCGGCTTTTCAGGCGTGTCGATGCCGGTGCTGGCCAAGGCCGCCGGCATCACCGCCGGGGCGATCTACAAGCACTTCGACTCCAAGGAGGCGTTGTTCTTCGAGGTGGTGCGGCGCGCGGTAATGGCCGAGCCGGCTTCCGGCCTGGCCGGCGAGGGCGGCGCCGCGGCGTCGATCGCCGAGGTGGTCGCCAGCTACACCACGCGGCGGATGAAGCTGGTGCGGCAAATGGCGGTGGAGGTGCACTACGCCTCGGCCAGGGACGCCAAGGTGCGGCGGCTGCTGCGCCACGCCGTCGACCGCGAGATCGGCGAGATCGGCGCCGGCCTCGCCGCGGCCCAGGCGTCGGGAGACCTCGCCGCCGGCGCCGATCCGCACCTGCTCGCGTCGGCGATCATGACTTTCATCATGGGCCTGATGCATATGGAGACCCTGACGCCGCAGCTGGTCGGCGACGCAGGCTGGCGCAACTTCGTGCGAGAGCGGGTGATCGCGATGGTGACGGGCGGCTAAGCCGTCGTCGCCGCTTCGGTGACGGTGGTGGTGATCTCGAAGCCGGGCTTCAGGGCCAGGGTCACCGGGGTGCGCTCGACGATGTCCCGCAGCCGCTCCAGTCCCGCCGCATCCGGCACGCCCTTCACCTGAACCTGGCGGTCGATCAGGCGCCGCCCCGCCTCGGTGCGATGGCGAAGCTGCGCGGCGACGGAAAAGCCGGCCCAGTCCTTGCGCTGGGCGTACATGCGCAGGGTGATCAGGGTGCAGGCGGCGAGGCCGGACACCACCAGCTCGAACGGCCCCGGTCCCGCGTTGGCGCCGCCGAGCTGAGGCCCCTCGTCGGCCACGAGCGGATGCCCGGCGGCGTCGATCTCGGTGCGGAATGGCGGCTGGGCCTGGACGGCGCGGATCATCTCGAAATTCCCTTGCACGGCGTCGGAATCACCTACTCCGCGCGCTTTGGCGTGTCAGCCGGCTCGCTTCAGCGGCGAATTCGGGCTTGCAGCGAGGCTAATAAGACGTGAATGGTGGCTTCGCTGCGTCGGCGGCGCTTGCGACTAGGAGCGATCCTGCGCGTTAGGTGATGATCACAGCCGACACCGATCGGGCAAGACGAGAGCAAGGGGCAGGCGCGATGGACCTCGAGGGCTCGGATTTGCGCGCCACGCGCGCCGTCGCGGACGTCCAACTCGACTCCGCGACGGAGGTCGCCGCCCCGCCGCTGGCCGACCTGAAGGGCGTCTCCTGCGTCGTCTGCGCCTACAACGAGGCGGACCGCATCCGGAACATCCTCGACGTCATCGTACACCACCCGGGGCTGGCCGAGGTGATCGTCGTCAACGACGGCTCGACCGACGAGACCCTGGCGCTGCTGCAGAGCTACCCGCAGGTGCGCGTGCTCTCGCACACCCCGAACCGCGGCAAGACCTTCGCGCTCAGCCGCGGCATCGCGGCGGCTCGGTGCGAGAACCTGATGCTGCTGGACGCCGACCTGGCCGGCGTCACTTCGGCGGACATCGACGCGCTGGCCGCGCCGGTGTTGCGGGGGGAGGCCGAGGTCAGCATTTCGCTGCGCTCCAACAGCCTGTGGCTCTATCGCCAGATCGGACTCGACTTCGTTTCCGGCGAGCGAGTGGCGCCGAAATGGCTGCTGAAGGACGCCGTCGAGGCGATGCAGCGCCTGCCGCGCTGGGGCGGCGAGGTCTACATGAACCAGATCTTCATCCGCCACGCCTGCCGCATCGCGGTCGTGAAATGGCAGCGGGTGCTGAACATCCGCAAATATGAGAAAGCCGGCTTCTGGCGCGGGACGCTGGCCGAAGCCAAGATGATCGCCGACGCCGCCAGCGTGCTGACGCCCGTAGGGCTCGTCCGCCAGAATCTGCAGATGCTGAAGCTGATTCCGCGGCGGACCTGGCGCAGCCGGGCGCTGGCTTTCGCCCAGCGCGTGGTCTCCTAAGTCCGAGCGTGTCGCTTTGAACGCCAAGGACCAGCTCCGGGCGCTTCTGGCGAAGGCCGACGTCGAGGTGAACGGCGCCCGGCCGTGGGATCTGCAGGTCCACAACGAGGACCTCTTCACCCGGGTGATGGCCGAGGGCACGCTGGGCTTCGGCGAGGCCTACATGGACGGCTGGTGGGACTGCGACGCGCTCGACGCCCTGTTCTATCGCCTGGTCCGCGACGATATCGGCGCCGAACTCAAGATGACGCCGGAGCTGTTCTGGCTGGCGCTCCGCTCGCGCATTCAGAACCTGCAGAGCCGCCGCCGCGCCTTCGAGGTCGCCCGCGTGCACTACGATCTCGACGTCGACGTCTTCGAAGCCACCTTCGATCGGCGCCTGACCGGCAGCTGCGCCTACTGGAGGAACGCCAACGACCTCGATCAGGCGCAGAACGCGAAGCTGGACCTCATCTGCCGCAAGATCGGTCTGAAGCGGGGCCAGAGCGTGCTCGACATCGGCTGCGGCTGGGGCGCGTTCATGGGCTTCGCGGCCGAAGTCTACGGGGCGAACTGCGTCGGCGTCACCGTCTCGCGCGAACAGGTCGACTACGCCAAGCGCCGCTACGCGCACCTGCCGGTCGCGCCGAAATTGCTGGACTACCGCGCTTTCACGGGCCAGGCGGATCACGTGGTTTCGATGGGCATGTTCGAGCACGTCGGCCACAAGAACTACCGGACCTACTTCGAGACGGCGCGCAGGGCGCTGCGCGGCGGCGGGATCTTCCTGCTGCACACCATCTTCCAGCGCGAACGCAGCCCACGCATCGAACCCTGGCTCAACAAGTACATCTTCCCCAACGGCGTGCTGCCCACCGTCGGCCAGATCGGCAAGGCGGTGGAGGGGCTCTTCGTAGTGGAAGATCTCGAGAACTTCGGCGCCTACTACGATCGGACCCTGATGGCCTGGCGCGCCAACTTCACCACCCACTGGCCGGCGATGGCGGCCAAGTACGGCGAGCGCTTCTGCCGCATGTGGGACTACTACCTGGCGTCCTGCGCGGGCGGGTTCCGCAGCCGAAGGCTGAGCGTCGGCCAGTTCGTGCTGTCGCCGGATGGCGTTCGGGGAGGCTGGCGCCTCAGCCAGTAGGGCCGCCGTCGCGCTGAATCGGCGGGAGGCCCTCCGCGACGGCGATGGCGTCGGCGAGGCGCTGCATCGAGCGGCGCGCATCCGCGATCGACATTTCGATCTGGCTGCCGCCGGGGGCGATCACCAGCACGGTCTGGCCGCGCACGGCCACATTCAGCGCCGTGTCGGACGCATCGATCATCGAGAACTGTTCGCTCATGCCCCACTTGCCTGGAACGCTCCGAGGGTGGCCCGATGCGGATGAACGATCCACATGGAATCAGGCTTCGCCGCATAAGGCTCCCGTAAAATCGATAGGGGAAGCGCGGCGCGGGGCGGCGTCTCGAGTCGATGACTCACTTTCGCGCTCACAAGCAGGCGCCATTCCAGCCGAAGGACCGCCTCGGGCGGGCCGAGAGCCGGGATCGGAATCGACAACACCGCCCTGGTGTCCCGAGTCCGAAGTTCGCCTCCGCGCCCGGCCCCACGATCCGGCGAACGTCTGGTTCACCACGCTAGCGGCCGATGGCCAGGAAGCGCTGGGCGCGCTGGGCTTTCAGCTGCTTGGCCGAGAGTGGCGCGAGGGCCCTCAGCTCCTCCTCCACCGCATCGCCCACCGCCTTGATCGTGGCCGCCGGATCGGCGTGGGCGCCGCCCGGCGGCTCGGGGATGATGCGGTCGATGACCTTGGTCTCGATCAGGTCCTGGGCGGTGATCTTCATCGCCTTGGCCGCGCCCTCGGCCTTGCTGCCGTCGCGCATCAGGATCGAGGCGCAGCCCTCGGGCGTGATCACGGCGTAGACCGAATGCTCCAGCATCATCACCTTGTTGGCCGCGGCGATGCCGAGCGCGCCGCCGCTCATGCCCTCGCCGGTGATGACGCAGACCATCGGCACGCCCAGCGTCAGGCAGCGCTCGGTGCCGCGGGCGATGGCTTCGGCGACGCCGCGCTCCTCGCTCTCGAGGCCGGGATAGGCGCCCTGGGTGTCGACCAGCGAGATCACCGGCAGGGCGAACCGCTCCGCCAGGTCCATCAGCCGCACCGCCTTGCGATAGCCTTCAGGGCGGGCGAGGCCGAAGTTGTGCTTGATGCGGGTGGTGGTGTCGTGGCCCTTCTCCTGGCCGACGATCATCACCGGCTGGCCGCGAAAACGACCCAGACCGCCCATGATCGCCTGGTCGTCGGCGTAGGCGCGGTCGCCGCGCAGCTCGACGAATTCCTCGATCAGCCCGGAGACGTAGTCGACGAAGTGCGGACGCTGCGGGTGGCGGGCGATCTGCGTCTTCTGCCAGGCGTCCAGATGCGCGTACGTCTCGCGGCGCAGGTCGGCGACGCGGCGTCGCAGGGCGGCGATCTCGGCGTCGAACGACCCGGGTCCCGCGGTGTCTGAGAGCTTGGACAGCTCCTCGATCTTGGCCTCGAGCTCGCCGATCGGCCGCTCGAATTCCAGGTAATGCGCCGCCATGACCCTCTTTACGCGTCAGCCCCCGAAAGGTGGCGCAACCTAGGCAGCAAGCGGAGCGGCGGCAAGCGCGCCAGGGTCGCGGCCTAAAGCGCGGGCTATTCGCGGGCGGCGCCGTTCAGCGGCGCGTAGGTGCGGGCGAGGGGGCTGCCGAGAAGCAGGGTGAGGCTCGCGACCAGCGGGCCGGCGACGAAGAACACTGCCAGCAGGGTCGCGAAGACCTTCGTCTGCAGGGAAACGCCGGCTGGGCTGTCCGCCAGCACCACGCGCGTCAGGCCGATGTTGAACAGCATCGCCAGGACGTTGCAGGCCAGCGCCACGCCGGAAAGGGATTTCGCCCACATGCCGCCATTCTAGCGGCAAGTGGTCAATCGATCGTTTCGCCGCTTCGTATTTTCGCCAGCGGGTGCTTGCTCTCGACCACCTGGCGCAGGCGGCCCTCGGCGACGTGGGTGTAGATCTGGGTGGTGGCGATGTCGGCGTGGCCGAGCAGGGTCTGCACAACCCGCAGGTCCGCGCCGCCCTCGACCAGGTGGGTGGCGAAGGCGTGGCGCAGCACGTGCGGGCTCACCTTGGCGGGGTCCAGGCCGGCGTCGCGGGCCGCTTCGTCGAGCAGTTGGGCGAACCGCCGGGTCGTGAGCCGGCCCGCCTTGCCGCGCGACGGGAACAGCCAGGGGCTCTCCTTGGCGCCGGTCGGGAAGAAGACGCGGCGGACCTCGAGGTAGGCCTTGATCGCCGTGCGGGCGGCGCCGTTCAGCGGCGCCAGACGCTCCTTGCCACCCTTGCCGCGAACCATCAGGTAGGCCGGATCACGCGCCGCTGCGACGAAGCTCAGCGAAGTCAGCTCGGAGACCCGCAGACCGGAAGCGTAGAGCACCTCGATCATGCACGCGAGGCGCAGGCCCGCCGGCCCATCCTTCTCGCCGGCCGCTGCGATCAGAGCGTCGACCTCGGGCCGCGTCAGCACCTTCGGCAGCGGCCGTCCCTTCCTCGGCGCATCGACCCGGCGCGAGGGATCGTCCTCGCGCCAGCGTTCGCCGAGCACGAAGCGGTAGAACTGGCGCACCGCGGCGCGGCGGCGGGCGGCGGTCGCCGGGGCGAGACCGCGCGCCCCGAGGCTGGCGAAATAGGCTTCGATGTCCTCGGCCGAGGCGCCGGCGAGGTCGCCGCCGCGCGGCGCCAGGTGCGACTGGGCGTCGGCGAGATCGCGCTCGTAGGCCCTCAAGGTGTTGGCTGCGGCCGCCCGCTCACCGGCCATCATTTCCAGGAACGCCTCGACCCAGCCCCCGCCCTGAGGCGCGCTCGGCGCGGGCGAAGTTGGCGCGCGGGGGGGCGAGCGTGTAAAGCCGCTCTCGGTCATGTCTTCGCTTTCGGGCCTCTCTGGCAAAACCATCGCCCTCGTGGGCCTCTCCGGCGTCGGCAAGAGCACCATCGGCCGGCGTCTCGCCGCGACGCTCGGCATGCCGTTCCGCGACGCCGACGCGGAGGTGGAGATCGCGGCCGGCCGCCCGATCGCGGAAATCTTCGAGAACTATGGCGAGCAGGCGTTTCGCGATGGTGAACGGAGGGTTATCGCGCGCCTGCTGAGCGAGCCGCCGCACGTTCTGGCGACCGGCGGCGGGGCGTTCATGAACGCGGAGACGCGGGCGCTGATCAAGGAGAAGGCGGTCTCGGTGTGGCTGAAAGCCGACGTCGAGGTGCTGGCCCGCCGGGTGTCGCGCAAGGAGACCCGGCCGCTGCTGGCCGGCAAGGACCCGCTCGACGTGCTCTCCGCCCAGGCGCGCGATCGCTACCCGGCCTACGCGGAAGCCGACATCACGATCGAAACCGGCGATACGCCGCACCAGATCGCGGTCGAGGCCATCGTCCAGGCGCTGAGCGCCCGCGCGGGAGCGGCGGCGTGACCAGCGTGTCCGTGGCCGTGGCCGGCCGTCCTTACGAGGTGCTGATCGGGGAGAACCTGATCGATCGCGCCGGCGCCCTGATCGCGCCGCTGCTCAAGCGCGCGCGGGTGGCGATCGTGATGGACGAGACCGTTGAGGCCCTGCACGGCGCCCGGCTGTGGAGCGCGCTTGGCGAGGCGGGCATCGCCGCCGATCCCATCGTCATCGCGCCGGGCGAGCAGGCGAAGAGCTTCATGGGCCTGGAGGCGCTCTCCGACGCGCTCTTGGGGCTGGAGCTGGAGCGCGGAGACCTGATCGTCGCCTTCGGCGGCGGGGTGGTCGGCGACCTCGCCGGCTTCGCCGCGGCGATCTACAAGCGCGGCATCGACTTCGTGCAGATCCCGACCACGCTCTTGGCGCAGGTGGACTCGTCCGTCGGCGGCAAGACCGCGATCGACACGCCGCGCGGCAAGAACCTGATCGGCGCCTTCCACCAGCCGCGCCTGGTGCTGGCCGATCTCGGCGCGCTGACCACCCTGCCGCGCCGCGAGCTGGTCTGCGGCTATGCCGAGGTGATCAAGTACGGGCTGCTCGGCGACCGTGGCTTCTTCGAGTGGCTGGAGGCGAACGGGGCGGCGGTCCTGGCGCTGCGACCGAACGCGCTCGCCCACGCCGTCCGCCGCTCGGTGGAGATGAAGGCCGAGATCGTCGCCGAGGACGAGCGCGAGGCCGGCCGAAGGGCGCTGCTCAACCTCGGCCACACCTTCGCCCACGCCTTCGAGACGGAGCTGGGGTATTCCGACGACCTGAAGCACGGCGAGGCCGTGGGCCTGGGCTGCGCGCTGGCGTTTCGCTTTTCGGTCCGGCTTGGGTGCTGTCCAGGGCAGGAGGCCGAGCGCGCCGGGCGGGCGCTGGCGGCGGCGGGCCTGCCGACGCGGATCGCCGACCTCGGCCGCTCCTTCGACGCCGGCGCCCTGGTCTCGCACATGGCCCAGGACAAGAAGGCCGAGGGCGGGGCGCCGACCTTCATCCTCGCCCGGGGCCTCGGGGAGGCCTTCGTCGCCAAGGGCGTCGAGACGAGCGCGGTGCGAGACTTCCTGATCGACGAGGGAGCCCTGTCATGACCCTCCAGGCCGCCCTGATCGCCGCCGCCCCGTTCATCCTCGCGCTTCTGGCGATCTCGGCGGTGTTCTCGGCGGCGGAGACGGCGCTCACAGGCGCCAGCCGCGGCCGCATGCACCAGCTGGAACGCGAAGGCGACCGCGCCGCGCGCCGGGTCAACCGGCTGCTCTCCGACCAGGAGACCATGATCGGCGCGGTGCTGATCGGCTACAACGTCCTGAACATCCTGAGTTCGGCGCTGGCGACCGAGTTCATCACCCAGGTGGTGCCGGGCGCCTGGGGCGTGGCCATCGCCACCGCCATCATGACCGTGCTCGTCGTGGTGTTCGTGGAGGTGCTGCCCAAGACGCTGGCCATCGTGCGCGCCGACGACGTCGCCCGCGCCCTTTCGGCGCCGATGTTGTGGGTGGTGCGGGTGCTGGGCCCGATCATCTACGCGATCCAGTGGGTCGTGCGGCGCACGCTCGGCCTCTTCGGCGTGCGGCTGGACATGGGCGTCGACGTACTGGCGGCGCACGAGGAGATTCGCGGCGCGGTCGAATATCACCACGCCGAGGGATCGGTCGAGGCCGGCGATCGGTGGATGCTCGGGGGCGTGCTCGACCTCGGCGAGCTCGCGGTCTCCGAGGTGATGGTGCATCGTCGCCAGATCGAGATGCTGGATATCGAGACGCCGACCCGCCAACTGGTGGCCGAGGCGCTGGCCAGCCCCTACACGCGCCTGCCGCTCTACAAAGGCGAGCCGGAGAACGTGGTGGGCGTGCTGCACGCCAAGGATCTCGCCCGCGCCATCGTGGCCGCCGGCGACGTCGGCGCGGTGGATATCGCCGCGATCGCCGCAGAGCCCTGGTTCGTTCCCGAGACCACCAACCTGAAGGATCAGCTCAATACGTTTCTGAAGCGCCGCGCCCACTTCGCGCTGGTGGTGGACGAGTACGGCGCGCTGCAGGGCTTGGTGACGCTCGAGGACATCCTCGAGGAGATCGTCGGCGAGATCGAGGACGAACACGACTCGGCCATCGAGGGCGTGCGCCGCCAGCCGGACGGTTCGGTGATCGTCGACGGCGACGTCGCGCTGCGCGAGCTGAATCGGGCGCTGGACTGGAACCTGCCGGACGAGCACGCGGTGTCCGTGGCCGGCCTGGTGATCCACGAGTCCCAGACCATTCCCGAGCCCGGCCAGACCTTCATCTTCCATCACCACCGGTTTCAGATCCTGCGCCGCCAACGCAACCAGATCACCTCGCTCAGGGTCAGCCCGCCGCTGAAGCCGGCCGAGGAGGAAGAGGGCTAGGGACCGCCGCAATGCAGTTGTCGAGAGCCGGGCGCGGCCCTAATGTGAAGTTCGGGGTGACATCGGGCTCGAGGCTGGCCGGCTGGCGGAGTGGTCTTCCATGGTGAGCGCCTTCAAGGGCCGTCGCGTCCTCGTCGTCGAGGACGAGATGATGATCGCACTCCTGGTCGAAGAAATGCTCGAGGAGCTGGGCTGCGCGGTGGTGGGGCCGGCGAACCGGCTCGACGCCGCTCTCGAACTGGCCGCCACCGAGCCGGACCTCGACGCCGCCCTGCTGGACATCAACGTCGGCGGCAAGCCGGTGTTCCCGCTGGCGGACGCGCTGCGCGCCAAAGGCGTGCCGGCGATTTTCTCCACCGGTTACGGCGAGGCGGGCCTGCGTGACGCCGACAAGGGGGCGCCCGTGTTGCAGAAACCCTTCCGCTCCGGGGATCTGGCGCGGGCGCTGACGGCCGCGCTGCGCGCCTAGGGCGGATGAGTTCAGATCGAAGCGATCCCCCTCCGGGGGAAAGCGGCGCGTCGTGCGAAGCACGCGTCGCCGATGGGGGAAGTCACAGGCGGGCGGTAACGCCTGGGTCGGGGTGAATCGCGTCGGCCTGCAAGGACTACTCGCCCGGCGCCAGCGCCTTGATCGACAGGGCGTGGACCGGGCCGGCAAGTTCCTCGGCCAAGGCGGCGTTGACCAGGCGCTGGCGGGCCACACGCGAGAGGCCCTCGAACGCGGTGGCCCTGATCACCACATTGAAATGGCTCTCGCCGCCCGGGCGGGCGCCTGCATGGCCGGCATGACGGTGGGAGTCGTCGACGATCTCGAGGTGGGAGGGCGCAAAGGCCTCGGTGAGCTTGCGCTCGAGGGTCGCGGCGACCGGCCCCATGGATTCCGCCTCCGAATTCGCTGACTGTCAATTCTTGATCGGCAAAAGTTCCACCGCATACTTCGGACAATGGCGACCGCCTTTCAATACAGACCCCGGTTCGTGGATATCCGCGTGCGGCCCCCCAAGCCCGCCGAGGATCCCGCCGCCGAGGACGTCGCGGCCCTGCGCGAGGGCGAGCGGATCTGCGACCACGCCGGTTGCCGGGCCGCCGGCGTGGCGCGCGCGCCGAAGTCGCGGGACATGCTCAACGAGCACTACTGGTTCTGCCAGCCGCACGCCGCCGAGTACAATCGCACCTGGAACTTCTTCGCCGGCATGAGCGAGGCGCAGATCCGCCAGCGGCAGGAGGATGAGATCCAGACCGGCGGGCGGCCGACCTGGACCTTCAGGGCCGGCCGCGGTTCCCGCGAAGCGGCGGCCGCGGCGTCCCGCGGGTTCTTTCGCGACGCGTTCGGCATCTTCGGCCGCCAGCCGAGCCCCGAGGCCGAGCGCGCGGCCTATGACAGGCGCCTGGGCAGGCTGGAGCGAAACGCTCTGGCCGACCTCGACCTCGACGCCACCGCCCATGCCGAAGCCATCCGCAGGCGCTACCACGAGTTGCTGAAGCGCTGTCACCCCGACGCGAACGGCGGCGACCGCTCCACCGAGCACAAGCTGGCCCGTGTGATCAAGGCGTTCCGGACCTTGCGGAAGGCCAAGCTGGTCTGATTTCGCGTCGCGGCGGGCCCTTGGCGTCTCGCCACCGACAGGCTAGTGAACCGGCGCTATGACAGTCCTGACCAGCTCCGAAGACGAAGTCCTGCTCGGCATGACCCCCGACAAGATGGTGTCGGTGCGCGAAGTCTTCGGCGTCGATTCCGACATGCAGGCGCCGGCGTTCTCGATGCGCGACAGCCATGTGCCGGACTTCGACGACGCCTACCGCTTCGATCCTCAGACGACGCTCGCAATCTGCGCGGGCCTCGCCCACGACCGCCGGGTGATGATCCAGGGCTACCATGGCACCGGCAAATCGACGCACATCGAGCAGGTGGCCGCGCGACTGAACTGGCCGCTGATCCGGGTCAACCTCGACAGCCACGTGTCGCGGATCGACCTCGTCGGCAAGGACGCCATCGTGCTGAAGGACGGGCGCCAGGTCACCGAGTTCCGGGAAGGCATGCTGCCCTGGTGCATCCAGCGCCCGATGGCCCTGGTGTTCGACGAGTACGACGCCGGCCGTCCGGACGTGATGTTCGTGATCCAGCGGGTGCTGGAGGCGCAAGGCAAGCTGACCCTGCTCGACCAGAACCGCGTGATCCGGCCGAACCCCTACTTCCGCCTGTTCTCGACGACGAACACCATCGGGCTCGGCGACACCACCGGGCTCTACCACGGCACCCAGCAGATCAACCAAGGCCAGATGGACCGCTGGTCGATCGTCACCACGCTGAACTACCTGGCGCACGACGTCGAGGCCGACATCGTGCTGGCCAAGGCGCCGAACTACGCCAAGACCCCCGAGGGCAAGCGCACCGTCGCGGCGATGGTGCGGGTGGCCGACATGACCCGCAACGCCTTCATGAACGGCGACATCTCCACGGTGATGAGCCCTCGGACGGTGATCACCTGGGCGCAGAACGCGGAGATCTTTGCGGGCGACATCGCTCTGGGCTTTCGGCTCACGTTCCTGAACAAGTGCGACGAGCTGGAGCGGCCGACGGTGGCGGAATTCTTCCAGCGCGCCTTCGGCGGCGACCTGCCGGAGAGCGCCGCGCGGGTGCGGGTGGTCTGACCGCCATGGCGGAGCCGCCGGCCTCCGCCGAAGTCCGCGTGCTGGCGCCGGCCGACGCGCCGCTGTTCGAGCGCATCGCGGACGGCGTGTTCGACCACGGCGTCCAGGCCCGCCTGATCGAGGAATTCCTGAACGACCCGCGGCATTCGCTGTCGGTGGCGATCGTGGGCGGCATGATCGTCGGGATGGCCTCGGGCGTCCGCTACGTGCACCCGGACAAACCCTCGGAGCTCTGGATCAACGAGGTCGGCGTCTCGCCTGGCTACCAGCGACGCGGCCTCGCCAAGCGCATCGTCGCCGAGCTGCTGGCCGAGGGCCGCCGCCAGGGCTGTCGCGAAGCCTGGGTGCTGACCGACTACGACAACCTCGCCGCCCGGGCGACGTACAAGGCCGTCGGCGGCGTCGACCACCCAACCCCCCAGCTGATGGTGACGTTCCCGCTGGAGGGCTAGGGCTGCGCCTTGGCGGTCGGCGGCGCCGAACCACCCTCGGCGGCGGCGCGCTGCTGGGCCAGGTCCAGCTGCGTCTGGTCGGAGGTCGTCAGCGCACCCTTGTCGCTGATCGTCCGCCATTCGGCCACGACGTCGCTCCAGTGTTCCTTCCCCCCAGGCAGCGCGGCGATCGCCGCGAGCGCGTAGGCCACCTTGCGTTGCAGGACGCCGTTGGTCGGGTCGGCGGCGGAGAGCTTGCGGTCGATGGCGAGCGCGGCCTCGAGGTCGTCCTGGGCGGTCGGATAGTCCTTCTTCTGAGCGCTGGCCAAGCCGGCGGTCATCAGACCCATGGAAAGGACGCCTTGAAGTCCCGCGTCCGTTGGATTGCTGGCGGCCAGGCGGCGCGCCGTGGCGATCGCCTCGTCCCCGGCTTTATACCCCTTGTCGAAATCGCCCTGGGCGATGAACAAGTCGGCCTCGGCCTCCAGATCAGTCGTCAGCTGAAGGCCGACAGAGACATTGGTCGGATCCATCGCCGCGCTCCTGCGACGCGCGGCGATCGCCTCCTGAACCGCGCCCGTCGCGCCGGCGCGGTCGCCGTTGGCCATCATCACGCCGACGGTGGCCTCCAGGGCGCCGGCGAGCAACTGCTGCGCGTCTTCACTGCTGGG
>DATJRL010000233.1:0-4885 GCA_035504785.1 Caulobacteraceae bacterium | reverse complement strand
CAGACGTGCCGGTTGACGTGAACCAGGCGCCGATGAGTTCGTCGCTGCTCGGCATGAGCTTCCTGAAGCGCCTGGACTCCTTCGAAGTCCACGGCGACCAGATGACCTTCCGCTGGAAGGGGTGATCTGGCCCCGCCTCCTCCTCTGCTTGCGGACCCGCTGCGCAAACTCCCCTCCCCCTTGCGGGGAAGGGTTGGGGATGGGGGTGTCGGCTCGGTCGTTGTTGATCCCTGCTCGGGATTCGGCTCGGTCGTTGTCGATTCGGCTTGGGAAGCTCCGAGTCCTGACGGCAGGCAGTCGTGCTCGCACCCCCACCCCCGACCCCTCCCCGCAGGGGGGAGGGGAGTTTTGCAACAGCCCCCCTGCGGGAGAAGGGCGTTAGGATCGCGACTAAGATATTGAAATTGCTGGCGGTCTTCAGATGTGCGAATCTCGTGGTCCCTCCGGGCCGTCCGGGGAGACGGTCGTCGTCCGGGCGATCACCCCTTCCAGCGGAAGGTCATCTGGTCGCCGTGGACTTCGAAGGAGTCCAGGCGCTTCAGGAAGCTCATGCCGAGCAGCGACGAACTCATCGGCGCCTGGTTCACGTCAACCGGCACGTCTGTGAGGCGCAGGGGGCCGACGGTGAGGCTCGGGGCGGTGTAGGCCGCGCCGTAGCCGACGCCGTTCGCGGTCTCGGCGGGGGCGTTGAACTTGAGTGACGCGAGATCGACGCCCGCCCGGCGCGCATCGTCGGGGCTGAGCACGATGCCGCTGGCGCCGGTGTCGACCACGAAGCGCACGGGCGCGCCGTTGACTTGGCCGGTGACATAGAAGTGACCGTCGTCGCTGGCGGTCAGGGTCAGCGCGTGCGGCGCGGCGGCGACCGCATAGGAGGGGATCAGCTCGCCGCGCACCCGCTCGAACGCCGCCGCGGCCTCGCTGCGGAAGGAATAGCCGAGGATCAGGGCCGCGCCGATGGCGACCCAGATGGCGAGGTTGCGGGCCGCGACGCCGAAGCTGGTGCGGCGGGCGTAGACGAGACCGCTGGAGACCAGCGCCATCCATCCGATCGCCTGCCAGGCGCTGGCCTGGTCCATACCCGCGAGTTGACCGGGAAAGACGACGGTGAGGGTGACGAAGGCGACAACGGTCGCGGCGATCAGGCCGAGCCAGATCGCCAGGCCGATCGAGAACCGCCGCGGCGGCGCCGCGCTGCGTCGCGGCGGCTGGGGGGTCGGCGGAAGGTTCCAGGGGCCTTGTGGTTTCTCGGGCAAGCTCGCTCCTCGATCGGTATGGGTCAGACACATAGCCGGAATCGCGCCGGGGCCAAGCGCGGCGCGCGCGCCGTGGCGCCGCTCGATGTGTCCTGACTTTTGCATCGAGCCGCTCTATCTGCAGCCGATGCTGCCCACCCTGCGCCAACTCCAGTACCTGAAGCTGCTCGCCGAGCACCGGTCGTTCAGCCGCGCGGCCGAGGCGGCGCACGTGACCCAGCCGACGTTGTCGGCCGGCGTGCAGGAGCTGGAGAAGATCCTCGGCGCCCCGGTCGTCGACCGGGGCCGCGCGGGGGTGATCCTGACCCCGACCGGCGAGGCGGCGGTGGCCCGCGCCGAGGCGATCCTGGCGCAGGCGGACGACCTGGTGCAGGCGGCGCGGGGCGCGAGCCAGCCGCTCAGCGGTCGCTTCCGCCTGGGCGTGATCCCGACCGTCGCGCCGTTCCTCCTGCCTCGCGCGGTGCCGGCGCTCAGGCGGCGGTTCCCGAAGCTGCGGCTGTTCCTGCGGGAGGACCTCACCGGACGGCTGATCCCATCGCTGAAGTCGGGTGCGCTCGACGCCGCGCTGATCGCCATGCCCTACGACATGGCGGGGCTCGATTGGGCCGAGGTCGAGGACGACGAACTCCTGGCGGCCTTCCCGGCCAACCACCCGCTCACCCGAGAGACGCGGGTGACGCCGGAGCGGCTGGAAGGCGAGGACCTGATCCTGCTGGAGGATGGCCACTGCCTGCGCGAGCACGCGCTCGCCGCCTGCGGCCTCGCGCCGGCGCGGCCCACCGACGAGTCGGCGTTCGCGGCCACGTCGCTGCCGACGCTGGTGCAGATGGTCGGGTCCGGCCTCGGCGTCTCCTTCCTGCCCGCGATGGCGGTGCAGGCCGGTCTCGCCGAAGCCGCCGCGGTGACCGTCCGCCCGTTGGCCACCGAACATTCCGCCCGCCAGATCGTCGTCGCCTGGCGCGCCGGCTCCAGCCGCGCCGCGGAGGGCCGCCTGCTGGCCGAGGTGCTGCGAGATTCCCCTCCCCCTTGAGGGGAGGGGTCGGGGGTGGGGGGCTGTGGCCGCAACTGCTGCCTTGCCGGCCGCGTCTCGTCGCTGCAGCGAGGCCCCCGCCCCTGCCCCTCCCCTCAAGGGGGAGGGGTTTAGAAGGTCGGTTTCAGCTTCACCGTCTTCAGCTCGGCTTTGAGCATGCGGTCGAAGATCATCCGGCCGACGATCAGGTACACGCCCGGCACGAACCAGAGGCCGAAGGGGACGGCCGCCATGACCAGCAGCACGCGCAGCCAGAGGTTGGCGGTGAGCCGCCACCAGAGGCCGAGGAACCAGTTCTGCCGCGCCTTGACGCTGACCAGCAGCCGGATCGCCTCGCGATTGGTGGCCTTCTGCGACAGCGCCCACAGCGCGAAGTCGCGGGCTTCCTCGGCTCTGCCCCGGCGCAGCGCGACATCGCCGCGCAGCAGCATGACGGCGAAGTCGTCCGGCGCCACTCGTCCGGCGTCGTCGGCGACCGCCGCCGCGTCCGCGAGACGGCGGCGGTTCATCAGGAAATAGCCGAGATGGACGAGGCAGTAGGTGGTATCGGGCGCCAGTTCGGCGCCGCGCCGCAACGCCGTCTCGGCGCCGCGAAAGTCCTGCTCGCGGGTGAGGACGCGTCCAAGCACCGTATGGCCGACCCCGTCGCCCGGCGCGAGGCGAACGGCCTCCTCGGCGTCCTGGCGCGCCCGCTTCAGGGCGCCCCGCTGCAAGTGACAGAGCGCGAACAGCCGGCGCACCACGGCGCTGTTGGGCGCCTGGGCCTGGGCGTCGGCGAGCACGTCCTGGGCCAGGGCCGCCTTGCCGGTGTCGATGTAGACGGCGGAGAGCTGGACCTGGGCGCCGAGGTGATCCGGCTGCGCCGCCAGCGCCTGTTTGAAGGCCTCGATCGCCTTGGCTTCGGACCCCGCGGCCCGATACGCGAGCCCCTGCCGAACCAGCGAGTCCGGCGAGGGCGGGCGGGGCGCCAGGTCGGGCGGCGCGTCCGGCCGGGCGCCGGTCACCGCGCGTTCTTGCCGAGGAAGGCCAGCACCTCGTCGTAATGGCCGCCCTCGTTGGCGTATTTGGCGTAGTTGCGCGCCGTCGCCAGCCACTCGGCGGTCGTGGGCTTCACCTCGGTCATCGCGGCGTCGAAGTGCTTGCGCGACAGCGGCGCCGGCGCGCCGCCCTCGAGGCTGTCGTCGATCGCGAGGTCGATCGCCGTCTCGACAAGGTTGAGCAGGTCCGCGCCCGAGAAACCGCTGGTGGCCGCCGCGTAGCGCTCCATGTCGAGGCCAGGCGCGGTCGGCTGTTCGGCCACCATGCGGCGCAGGATGTAGAGCCGCGCGTCCCGATCCGGCGGCGGCACGAACAGCACCCGGTCGAAGCGTCCGGGACGCCGGAACGCGGTGTCGATCATCCAGGGCACGTTGGTGGCGGCGACCACCAGCAGCGTCTCGTGCGAGGCGGCGAGGCCGTCGAACTCGGAAAGGAACGTCGAGACCATCGAGGAGGTGTGGTCGTGGTCGCCGCCGCGGCGCCGGGCGGCCAGCGCCTCGATCTCGTCGAAGAACAGGACGGCCGGCTTGCGCGCCTTGGCCTCGGCGAACGCGGCGGCGATGTGCTTCTCGCTCTCGCCCAGCCAGCGGTCGAGGATGTCGGGGATGCGCACCGCCAGGAACGAGACGTGCGCCTCGCCGGCCGCGGCTTGCGCCAGCATGGTCTTGCCGCACCCGGGCGGGCCGTAGAACAACAGGCCGCCGCCGGCGCGGCGCTTGAAGGCGCTGAACAGGCCCGGCTTTTCCAGCGGGGCGATGATGCGGCGACGGATCTGCTGCTTGACGTCCTCGAGCCCGCCGACGTCGGCGAAGGTGATGCGCGCTTCCTGCGGCGGCGGCGCGAACTCCGAACCGCGCTCGCGGCGCTGGCCGAGGTCGACCACCACCGCGCCGTCGCCGCTCTCGCCGCCGACCGCGCGCAAGGCCTCCGGCCGCCAGGCCCGCGCCGCCTCGTCGCGGCCGCCCTCGTCGAGGAACGTCGCCACCGCGCGGCGCACATCCGCCTCGAACGGCTTGGGGTCGGCCTCGGCGAGGTAGGCCAGCGCCGAGCCGGGCGCGGTCTGTCGGCCCGCCTCGGCGATCAGCGCGCGCACCAGCGCCGCCGACGCCGGCGCGGCGCGGCAGGCGGCGATCAGATCGGTCAGGGCGGCGTCTTCGGCCATGGGGGGTTAGGATCCTCTATTGGCCGATTGAGGTCTGCATTTGGCGCTCAAAGGTCAAGTGTTCTCGCGGAGACCCCTCACCTCACCTCTCCCCGTCTTCGTCGGGGAGAGGGCTACTGAGGGAGCCGAAGGAGCTTCACTGGCCCACCCCTTCACCGCCGTATCAGTAGCCCTCTCCCCACCGCAGAGTGGGGAGAGGTGAGGTGAGGGGTCTACGTAGACAGCGTCCAGCCGCGGACCGTCGCCAGCGGTTGGAAACCGAGGCGCTCCAGGATCGGGCGGCTGGTTTCGCGGGCGTCGACGGTGAGGAACCGATGGCCGCGGCGGCGGGCCTCGTCCGCGCGGGCGGCGACCAGGGCGCGGTAGGCGCCGCGGCCCCGATAGTCCGGGACGGCGCCG
>DATJRL010000232.1:0-2152 GCA_035504785.1 Caulobacteraceae bacterium | reverse complement strand
GGTCGGTGCTGCGGCCCTCGGACGACGCGTTCGGGTACCTTCGCCTGTCGGCCGACGAACTCCGGCAGCTGGGACTGCTCGCGGCGCTGGCCGGCCTGGGCCTCGCCGCCTACGTCGCCCTGGTGATGGTCTGTGCGATCGTCGGCGGCGCGTTGGGGATGGTCGCCGGCGGCGGCGGCGCGCCCGCGGCCATGCTGGCCCTGCTCTTGGTGGTGTCGGTCGTAGCGCTCGCCTTCTTCGGCGTGCGCGTCTCGCTCGCCTCGGCCCATACGTTCGTGACGGGTCGAATCGACATCCTCGGCGCGTGGCGGATGACCAATGGACGGTTCTGGCTGATGTTCGGGACTTATGCGATGGCCCTGGCGCTCAATCTGCTGGTGATCGTGCTGAGCACCGCCATCGCGCTGGTGGCCATGGCGATCCTCAGCGGCGGGCTGGAGGGGCTGAGAGGCGGGGCCGCCGGCGACATGAGCTCGCTGGCCGCCATTCTCGCGCCCGGGCGCGTCGCGTACCTGGCGATAGCCGCCATCGGGACCGCCCTCAGCTGGCCGATCCGCATGACCCCGCCCGCCGTGATCTACCGAGCCCTGACGGGCGACACCACGAGCCGGATCTTCGCATAGGGAGACTCGCCGATGCCCGAGAAGCCCGACTGGCTGACCCGGATGTTCCCCTGGGAGCAGGCGAACCTGTCGGTGAACGGGCGGCGGATCGCGTTCATCGACGAGGGACCCCGCGAGGGCCGGCCGGTGCTGCTGCTGCACGGCAATCCGACCTGGGGCTTTCTCTATCGCGACTTCGTCGGCCCGCTGACTGCGGCGGGATACCGGGCGATCGCGCCGGACTGCATCGGCTCAGGCTATTCCGACAAGCCCCGCATCGACGCCGCCTACTCCATCGCCCACCACATCGCCGATCTCGTGTCGCTGATCGACCAGCTGGACCTGAGAGGGATTGCGATCGTCGGCCAGGACTGGGGCGGGCCGCAGGGCGTGGGCGCGGCGCTTCGGCGGCTCGATCGGGTGGCGGCGATCACCCTGATGAACACCTGGCTCTACACCGACTACAAAGGCCGCTTCCACACCGGCGCCCGGCCCTGGACCACCTGGCACGCGCCGATCGTCGGGCCGTACTTCCTGAAACGCCTGAAGACGCTCTCGCACGGCGGCCCGTCCAACACCACGCGGCGCGGCATGACCCCGGCGGAGGCGCGCGGCTACCACCACGTCTACGACGAGCGCGAGAGCGAGGCGGTGACCCTCACCTGGCCCCGGTCGATCCCCTTGAAGGAGGGTGACCGCGGCTGGGCCGACATGACCTGGATCCAGAGCGAGCTGCCACGGTTCGCCGAGATCCCGATCCAGCTGATCTGGGCGCCCGAGGACCAGGTGTTTCCCATCGAGTACGCCCAGCGGCTGAAGGAGCTGCTGCCGCACGCCGAGGGGCCGAAGACCTACGACAAGGCCGCGCACTTCCTGCAGGATGATCGCGGCCCCGAGATCGCGGCGGATATCGTGGAGTTTCTGAACCGCACCGTGGGGCCACATCCATGAACTTCGTCACGCCCACCGACGGCGACCTCGCGGCGCTGCGCGCCGATCCGATCATCTTCGAGCAGGAGCTGGACGTGCGCCCCGCGGTCGCGGCCTCGCTGGAGCGGGCGCTGGGCTTCCGCGCCGGCCGCGCCTATTGGCGCAGTCCCGGCGGGCATCTCTTCGCCATCGACCTCGGCGACTTCGGCCGCGGCCAGCCCTCGATGGCCATCGTCAGCGCCTTCTGGCCCAGATACGAGCCCCGCCCGCTGACCGACGAGCAGATCGACGAGGAGCTCGTCCCCTTCCTGATGTGGGTGGCGGAGATGTGCGACGGCCTCGACCCCGAGGACCTCAAATGGACCCTTGAGCGCACGCCGGCCGCCCGGGCGCGTCGGGAGGGGAAGTCTTAGGGCAGAAGTCGCGGAGACTACCAGAAATTTCAATACTTTAGTGCCATTTTTGCTCCCTTCTCGCCTGCGGGAGAAGGATTCCAAATCCGCCTCGGAGAGAGACGTGCGACTCTGCGGGCCGTCCGGGGAGACGGCATCGGGAGCGTGATCAGAAGCTGACGCTACCAACCTCCTTGTCTAGCGCCCGCGCCCGCCTTGCGCGCTCAC
>DATJRL010000231.1:0-2593 GCA_035504785.1 Caulobacteraceae bacterium | reverse complement strand
CGGCGACTCGAGGTAACGCTCGGCTAGCGAGAGTTGAAGTTAGACGGGATCAGCCCGTCACCCCGGACAAGCCCCGACTTTATCGGGGGCGCCGATCCGGGACCAGACACCCTGGCCACGGCCGACTTGACCTGGCGCAAGGCGCGAGGCGAGGCGCTGGGACAACGTCATCCGGTTATGAGCGCGCTCGACACCGCCCACGTCGATATCCACGCCCTCGAATGCGCGGACGGGCGCGAGCGAAGCGCTCGTCTCGCCTGCCCCCGGCAGGATTGCCTCCGAGGCGGACGATGAGCATATCCGGCGCGCCCTGCGTGCGGCCCGCGGCGCCTGCCGGATCGGCCAGCAGGGGCCGCGGCCGCGACATGACGCGGTCGGGCTAGGGATCGGGGATGGCCGCCGAGGTCGAACCGCGGAAACAGGGTAAGCCCGAGGACCACGGCCATCTGACCGTCGGCTATATCCTGGGCGCGTTCCTGCTGCTGCTCCTGGTGCAATGGGCGTGGTCGAGCCTGTCCCCGATCGCCACCATCCCCTACAGCCAGTTCGAGACCCTGGTGGCCCAGGGCAAGGTGTCCTCGGTCACCATCGACGCCTCGTCCATCGACGGCGCGTTGAAGGCTCCGCTGCCAGACGGTCGCCAAGAGTTCACGACGGCCCGGGTGGACCCGGCGCTCGCCGCGACTCTGGCGGCGAAGGGCGTGACCGTATCGGGCGCGCCTTCGAACGGATGGCTCGGAATACTGTTGTCGTGGGTCGCGCCGATCTTCCTGTTCTATCTGCTCTGGGCCGTGGCTTTCCGACCGGCGGCCGGCGCGGGTCTGGGCGGACTGCTCTCGGTCGGCAAATCGCGAGCCAAGATCTATGTCGAGACCGACACCAAGACGACGTTCGCCGACGTCGCCGGCGTCGACGAGGCCAAGTTCGAACTCCAAGAGGTGGTCTCGTTCCTGAGGGACCCGAAGAGCTATGGCCGGCTCGGCGCTCACATGCCGAAAGGCGTGCTGCTGGTGGGTCCGCCAGGCACCGGCAAGACTCTGCTGGCGCGCGCGGTCGCCGGCGAAGCCGGCGTGCCGTTCTTCTCGATCTCCGGCTCGGAGTTCGTCGAGATGTTCGTCGGCGTCGGCGCGGCCCGGGTGCGCGACCTCTTCGAGCAGGCGCGCAAGGCGGCGCCCTCGATCATCTTCATCGACGAGCTCGACTCCCTCGGCCGCTCGCGCTCCGGCGTCATTGCCGGCGGCATGGACGAAAAGGAGCAGACGCTGAACCAGCTGCTGGCCGAGCTCGACGGCTTCGACCCCAGCATCGGCGTGATTCTGCTGGCGGCGACCAACCGACCGGAAATCCTGGATCCGGCGCTGCTGCGCGCGGGCCGCTTCGACCGCCAGGTGCTGGTCGACCGTCCGGACATCGCTGGCCGCCGCGCCATTCTGCAGGTGCATGTCCGCGGCGTGAAGGTGGACCCGGACGTGGACCTGGGGGTCGTCGCGAGCCTGACGACGGGCTTCACCGGCGCGGACCTCGCGAACCTGGTCAACGAGGCGGCGCTGCTGGCCACCCGCCGTCAAGCCGCGACGGTGACGACGACGGACTTCACGGCCGCGATCGAGCGCATCGTCGCCGGCCTGGAAAAGAAGAGTCGCGTTCTCAGCCCGGCCGAGCGGCGTCGCGTCGCCTATCACGAGATGGGTCACGCGCTGGTGGCGACGAACCTGCCGGGCGTCGATCCGGTGCAGAAGGTCTCGATCATTCCGCGCGGGGTCGGCGCGCTCGGGTACACCATGCAGCGCCCCACCGAGGACCGTTTCCTGCTGGCGCGCAGCGACCTCGAGAACCGCATCGCCGTGCTGCTCGGCGGCCGTGCGGCGGAGGCGCTGGTGTTCGACGGCGACGTCTCCACCGGCGCCGCGGACGACCTGCAGCGCGCCACGGAAATCGCGCTGGAGATGGTGACGCGCCACGGCATGGACGCGACGGTCGGGCTGCGCGTCTTCGCGCGAGAGCCGCCCTCTGTGCTGGCGGCGGGGTCGGGGCAGGCGTTCGATGCCGCGGAAGCCTCGGAACGGGAGATCGACCTCGCGGTCCGCAACATCGTCGCGGTCGGCCTGAAGCGAGCGTCGGAACTGCTGCGCCAGCGAAGGGCCGACCTGGACGCCGGCGCCAAGCTCCTGCTCGAGACGGAGACTATCACCGCCGACAGCTTCCCGCCCTTGCGCCAAGGTCCGGCCGCGCCGCCGGCTCGCCCGGCGGCGGCCTGACGGCATATTGATCTGAAGCAAGGCGGCCCGGGTCCGCCCGGATCATCAATATCCAGCTTCTCGAAGGGTGCTGGACATGGACGCCGTCGATGCAATTTATGGCCGCAGGGCCATCCGCGACTTCACCGAGGCGGACATCCCCGACGGGGAGATCGACGCGCTGATCGACGCCGCCATCCAGGCGCCCAGCGGCGTCAATCTTCAGCCCTGGACCTTCGTGGTCGCGTCTGGGCGGCCGCTGCTGGCGCGCTGGTCGAGGCTGGCGAAAGCCCACGTGCTGGCCACCCAAACCTCGACGCCGCATGGGCTGCTGGAGCACCTCACGTCCGAGGCCT
>DATJRL010000230.1:0-3749 GCA_035504785.1 Caulobacteraceae bacterium | reverse complement strand
CCGAGCCGATCAGGTAGTAGGTGTCCTCGACGTTGGTCACCCAGTCGCGCAGCGCCTCGTTCATGGCGTCCTTGAGCGTCGCCGAGCCGCTGGTCACCGGCCGCACCTCGGCGCCCAGCAGCTGCATGCGCTCGACGTTGGGCGCCTGCCGCTCCACGTCCACCGCGCCCATGTAGACCACGCAGGGCAGGCCGTAGCGCGCGCACACCGTGGCGGTGGCGACGCCATGTTGGCCGGCCCCGGTCTCGGCGATGATCCGCGGCTTGCCCATCCGCCGGGCCAGCAGGATCTGCCCCATGCAGTTGTTGATCTTGTGCGAGCCGGTGTGATTCAGCTCCTCGCGCTTCAGCCAGATGCGTGCGCCGTGGTGCTCGGAGAGCCGCCGGGCGAAGTAGAGCGGGCTCGGCCGGCCGACGTAGTCCTTGAGCTCCGCCCTCAGCTCGCCCTGGAACGCCGGATCGACCATCGCCTCGCGCCACGCCGTCTCCAGCGCCAGCACCAGCGGCATCAGCGTCTCGGCCACATAGCGCCCGCCGTAGTCGCCGAAGCGCCCGGCGGCGTCCGGATAGGCCGAATAGTCGTTCGGAGTCAGGAGGTTGTTCACGATGATCGGTCGGGGATCGGTCAGGCGCGCGCCGCGGCGGCGAGGAAGGCCTCGATGAGAGCCGGGTCCTTTAGTCCGGCGCCGCGCTCCACGCCAGAGGAAACGTCCACGATCGGCGCGCCCGACAGCCGCACCGCCTCGATCACGTTCCACGGGTCGAGGCCGCCGGCGAGGAACCAGGGCCGCGCGAACTTGCGCCCGGCGGTGAGCGACCAGTCGAACGGAACCCCGTGCCCGCCGGGCCGATCCGCGCCCGGCGGCGCCTTGGCGTCCAGCATGATGTGGTCGGCCACCGCCTCGAATTCGGCGATGTGGCGAAGGTCGGCCTCGTCGCCGACGGTGATCACCTTGATCGTCCCGGCCCCCGTCCGCATCGCCGCTTCGCGAACCCGTGGCGGCGTCTCGCGCCCATGCAGCTGCACGAAGTCGGGCCGCAGCGTCTCGGCAATCTCGCGCAATAGCGTATCCGACGGATCGACGGTCACTGCCACGATCCGCGCCTTTGCCCGCGCCGGCGCCGCCAGCCGCGCCGCGACCTCGGGCGTCACGTACCGGGGGCTCTTCTCGAAGAACGCGAACCCCAGATAGGCCGCGCCGCCCTTCAGCGCCGCCGCCACCGTCTCGGGCGTCGAAAGTCCGCAGATCTTGGCTAGGGCCATGGGCGTCGTGGTAGCCCGCACGGGGTAGGAGGACCACGAAAAACACGAAAAGCACGAACTCGGAACCCGCCCGGCGAGAGCCGGGCCATGAAGGTCCAACCACGGAAAGCACAGAAAACACGGATTGGCGCAGACGTCCTCTTCCGTGTCCTCCGTGTTTTCCGTGGCCAAAACGAAGCATGCCGCCTTTGGCGGCCCTTGGGGTTAGCCCGTTCGTGCTTTTCGCGTTTTTCGTGGTTCCCTTTAAGACACTCGCCCAAGGCAGAGCGTCGGGGATCGGCTTGGCTTATCGCAGTCTCAGAGACTTCATCGTCGCCCTCGAGGCCGCCGGCGAGCTGGTGCGGGTCGCCGAGCCGGTGCGGGTGGAGCTGGAGATCACCGAGATCTGCACGCGGCTGCTGGCCGAGGGCGGGCCGGCGGTGCTGTTCGAGCGGCCCGTGCGCGACGACGGCTCGATCTCGCCGATCCCGTGCCTGGCCAACCTGTTCGGCACGGTCAAGCGCGTCGCCATGGGCGTGACGCTGCAGGGCAAGGGCCGCACCAGCGCCGCGGATCTGCGCGAGGTGGGCGAGCTACTGGCCTTCCTGCGCTCGCCCGAGCCGCCGCGCGGGATGAAGGAGGCGCTCGATTTGCTGCCGCTCGCCCGCACGGTGATGGACATGCGGCCCAGGACCGTCAGCCGCGCGCCGGTGCAGCAGGTGGTGTGGAAAGGCGCGGACATCGACCTCGGCAAGCTGCCGATTCAGACCTGCTGGCCCGGCGAGCCCGCGCCGCTGATCACCTGGCCGCTGATCGTCACCAAGGGACCGACCGCCGCCCGGGAGGACGACGTCAACCTCGGCATCTACCGCCTGCAGGTGCTGGGCAAGGACCGCACGATCATGCGCTGGCTCGCCCACCGCGGCGGCGCCCAGCACCATCGCCGCTGGAAGGGCGCGGGCAAGCGCGAGCCGCTGCCGGCCTGCGCGGTGATCGGCGCCGATCCCGGAACCATCCTCGCCGCCGTCACCCCGGTGCCGGACACCCTGTCGGAGTACCAGTTCGCCGGCCTCCTGCGCGGCGCGCCGGTGGAGCTGGTCCCGGCCAAGACCCAGCCGTTGCTGGTGCCGGCCCAGGCCGAGATGGTGATCGAGGGCGAGGTGCTGCTGGACGACCACGCCGACGAGGGGCCTTACGGCGACCACACCGGCTACTACAACGCCGTCGAGCCGTTCCCGATCTTCCAGGTCACCGCCATCACCCTGCGGCGCGACCCGATCTACCTCACCACCCACACCGGCCGCCCGCCGGACGAGCCTTCGGTGCTGGGCGAGGCGCTGAACGAGGTGTTCGTCCCGCTGCTGCGGGCCCAGTTCCCCGAGATCGTCGACTTCTGGCTGCCGCCGGAGGGCTGCAGCTACCGCATCGCCGTAGTCTCGATGAAGAAAGCCTACCCGGGGCACGCCAAGCGCGTGATGCTGGCGGTGTGGAGCTACCTGCGCCAGTTCATGTACACCAAGTGGGTGATCGTGGTGGACGACGACATCGACGCCCGCGACTGGAAGGATGTCATGTGGGCCATCTCCACCCGCATGGACCCGGCCCGCGACATCACCGTCATTGAGTCCACCCCGATCGACTACCTGGACTTCGCCTCGCCCGAGAGCGGCCTCGGCTCCAAGATCGGCCTCGACGCCACCAGCAAGTGGCCGCCGGAGACCAGGCGAGAGTGGGGCCGCCAGATCCGCATGGACGATGCGGTGATCGAGACGGTGACCGAGAAATGGCCGCGCCTCGGCCTCCCGGGCTCGGGCAAGCCGATCTGGCGCTGAGCGCTCCGCGCGCTGGCGGGACCCGTATAGGGTGAGGGAACCTATTCCGTCTCCGCCGGCCGCACCGCCACGATCAGGCCCTCGGCGATCTTCACCTCCGGCGCGGCTTCCTTGGTGAAAGGCAGGTACCAGGTGGCGGCGCCGGGCGGGGCGATCTCCAGCAGTTCGCCGGCGCCGAAATTCTGCACGCTCTTCACGCGGCCCAGTTCGGCCCCGTCCGGCGCCACGACTCGAAGCCCGATGAGATCGGCGAGGTAGAACTCGTCCTCGTCCGGCGCCGGCAGGACGCTGCGCGGCACATAGAGCGCCAAGCCTTTCAGCGCCTCGGCCTGGTCGCGGTCGGCGACCTCCCTGGCCCGGGCGACCAGCGCGCCCTTCTGGGCGCGGCCGGCGATGAGCGTGAGGGCGGGCCCGCCATCCTCGCGCCGTAGGTCCCGGTAGCGCAGCAGCGCCGCCGGGTCTTCGGTGTAGGTGGTGATCCGCAGCTCGCCGCGGACGCCGAAGGCCCCCGCGACGCGCCCGACCAGGAGCAGGCGATCGGTCACGCGAAATGACCCGCTCTTCCCCGCGCACGCGGGGACCCAGGCGTTTTATCGGAGGGCGCGGCGCTTGCGGAAAAAGCCTGGGCCCCCGCTTGCGCGGGGGAGAGCGGAGTGAGGACCACTAGTCTTCGCC
>DATJRL010000229.1:0-3268 GCA_035504785.1 Caulobacteraceae bacterium | reverse complement strand
GAGCAGGCGCCCCATGACCAGCAGTTGCGCGGCGGCCTGTTCGGCGCGGGCGGCGAGGGACTCCCGCGCCATGAACAGCGACGCCTTCAGCTGCGTCTTGGCTCGATCGAGCTCTGCGGCGGCGACGTCGCCCGAAAGCGCCAGGATCTGGTCCGCGACCACCTTGGCCAGGGCGCCGGCGTCCTTGGCCGCGCAACCGGCGTAGACGCCGAGCAGGCCGGCGTCCTGATAGGACTCGGCGAAGGCGTCGATGGCGTAGGCGAGGCCGCGCTTCTCCCGCGCCTCCTGGAAGAGTCGGCTCGACATGCCGCCGCCGAGGATCTCGGCGAACAGGCGCATGGCGAAGTAGTCCGGGTCGGTGGCGCCGAGGCCGGGCAGGAACAGCACCAGGTGCGCCTGCTCCAGCTTGCGCGCCTCGGCAGCCGGTCCGCCGGTGAAATGCGCGGGCGGCGGCGGGGTCGCCTCGGCGGACGGGGCGTCGCCGAAGAGCCGGGTCGCGGTCTCGACGAGCTCGACTTCGTCGAAGGAGCCGGCGGCGCTGATCACCAGGCGATCGGGGGCGTACAGGTGCGCCCGCCACGACTCCAGCGTCTCGGGGTCGGCCGCGGCGATGCTCGCTTCGGCGCCCAGGACCGGACGGCCGAGGGGCTGGGCCGCAAACGCCGCCGCCTGCGCCATCTCGAAGACGAAGTCGTCCGGCGTGTCGGCCGCCTCGGCGATCTCCTGGGCGATCACCCCGACCTCGCGGGCAAGATCGCCCGCGTCGAGGGTGGGGCGTTGGACGAGGTCGGCGACGACCTCGAGGCCGAGCGGCAGGGCGCCCGCGAGGCTGCGAACCTGGAAGCTGGTGCGTTCGTAGCCGGTGGCGGCGTTGATCCCGCCGCCGCGCGCTTCGACCGCTTCGACGATCTCGCGAGCGGAGCGGCCGCCCGCGCCCTTGAACACCATGTGCTCCAGGAGGTGGGACCAGCCGCCGCGCGCCTCGTCCTCCCAGCGCGCCCCACGGCCGGCGGCGACGGTGAGGGCGAAGGTCTGGAACCCAGGAACCGGGTCGGCGACGACGCGGACGCCGTTGGCCAGGGTGTGGACTCGGGTCATGCGCCGGCGAAGTCCCGGATATAGGCCTTGGCCGCGGCTTCGTCGGCCGCGATGCGCTCCACCCGTTCCGGCCGTCCGGCGAGGCGGAGGACGCTGTGCGGGACCGGCGGCCGAGCGCCGGCGGCCGCGGCGACAGCCTCGGGGAACTTGGCCGGGTGGGCGGTGGAAAGCGAGATCACCGGCGTCGCGGGGTTGGCGGGGCCGAGCCGGGCGGCGGCGGCCAGGCCGACGGCGGTGTGCGGATCGACGAGCTCGCCGGTCTCGTTGAGCGTGGAGAGAATGGTGCGGGCCATCTCCGCCTCGCTGACGGCGGTTGCCGCCATCAACCCGCGCATGCTGGCCAGCGCCTTGGGCGGAATATCGATGGCCCCGTTGGCGGCGAAGGCCTCGAAGGCGCGGGCGGTCTCCACCGGCGCCCGGCCGACGCTCTCGAAATAGAGCCGCTCGAAGTTGGAGGCGGCCTGGATGTCCATGGCCGGGCTGGAGGTGGGGCGCACCTCGCCGCGCGCGTAACGGCCGGTGGCGAAGGCCCGGCTGAGGATGTCGTTGGCGTTGACCGCGGCGATGATCCGCTCGATCGGCAGACCCATGCGGTGCGCCGCATAGCCGGCGTAGGCGTCGCCGAAGTTGCCGGTGGGCACGGCGAAGGCGACCTTGCGGTGCGGCGCGCCGAGGGCCACGGCCGCGGTGAAGTAGTAGACCGTCTGGGCGGCGATGCGGGCGAAGTTGATCGAGTTGACCCCCGAGAGGTCGACGGCCTGGGCGAACTGGGCGTCCTGGAACATCGACTTCACCATCGCCTGGCAGTCGTCGAAGGTTCCCTGGACGGCGAGGCAGGCGACGTTGGCCTCGTCGGCGGTGGTCATGAACCGCCGCTGCACCTCGGAGATGCGGCCTTCGGGGAAGAGGGCCACGATGCGGACATTGGCCCGGCCGCGGAACGCCTCCACCGCCGCCCCGCCGGTGTCGCCCGAGGTGGCGCAGGCGATGGTGAGCCGGCGGTCCTGGCGCGCCAAGGCGTGGTCGTAAAGCCGCGCCAGCAGCTGCATGGCGACATCCTTGAAGGCCAGCGTCGGGCCGTGGAACAGCTCCAACAGGAAGGTTCCGGGCGTCAGCTGCTTCACCGGGGCGACGGCGGCGTGGCTGAAGCTCGAATAGGCGTCGGCGCAGATCTCGACCAGCACTTCGGGGCTGAGTTCGCCGCCGGCGAAGCGGCCGAGAATAGCGGCGGCGACCTCGGCGTAGGGCCGCCCGGCAAAGGCGGCGATGTCGGACGCCGTGAGCTGGGGCCAGCGCTCCGGCACGTAGAGGCCGCCGTCGGGCGCCAGGCCCGCCAGCACGGCTTCCAGGAAGCCGACCGGCGCGGACTGACCGCGGGTCGAGACGTAGTTCATCGGTGCGGGTCCAGCCCTCGAGGTCGGTAACGGCGCCAAAGCATGGCCGCGTAGACGCAGGCCGCGACGCCGGCAAGGCCGAACCAGGTTGGGGCATACTCGCCGACATATTGCAGATTGTCGCTGGCGCCGGCTTCCCCGGGCGCGGGGGTGACGTCGGGCGGCGCGGGGGATTCGCGCTCTACGGCCAGGATCCAGGGGGCGGGATGGGCCAGACCCGCGCCGCCGACGCCTCTCACCGGAGGACGAAGCACGCCGACGACGCGGCCGGGCGAGGGCAGCGCCGTCGTCGGCAGGCTGACCTCGCCGCGGCTCGGCTCGTAGAGGCCGCGGTCGACGACGATGCCGTCGTAGGGGGGCGCGGCGACGGCGCAGGCGGCGAGCGGGCGGGCGATCCATTGACCATTGTCGACGCTCATCCGGAACAAGCGCTGCGGCGGCCCCGGGAGGCACTGCGCGACGACCCGGATCAGGTCGACGTTCTCGCCCCGCGCGGCGCGGGCCAGGACGGGCGCCAGCGGTGCGGGCGGCGCCGTTCGCATCGCCGCGATCCGCGCCAACTGGTCACGCTTCCATTGCGCGCGCTGCAGCTGCCAGACGCCGAGGCCTGCGCAGATGGCGACGACGATCGCCGTGGCCAGGGTCAAAACCCACGGAAACCCGGCCCGCTCGGTCCGGACCCTCCCCTTCATGGGGAGTCCCTCTCCTCCCCTTGGAGGGCTGCGGACAATTCGGGGCGGTTACCCTGAAAGTTCCCTTCCCCCTTGCGGGGAAGG
>DATJRL010000228.1:0-8887 GCA_035504785.1 Caulobacteraceae bacterium | reverse complement strand
CCGGCGGGCGATCTCGGTCTTGCCGACGCCGGTCGGCCCGATCATCAGGCTGTTCTTCGGCGTGATCTCGTCGCGCAGGGCCTCGGGGACGCGGCGCCGACGCCAACGGTTGCGCAGCGCCACGGCGACGGCGCGCTTGGCCTCCTGGTGGCCGACCACGAACCTGTCGAGCTCGGACACGATCTCGCGGGGGGAGAACTCGGTCACCGCGCCCCCTCCACCAGCCTTCGGCTGGTCCCCCTCCCCCGCTTTGCGGGTGAGGAGTCGGCAGGTGCCGCTTCGCTCCTCACCCGTGCAGCGAAGCGGAACGGGGGAGGGGGACCATGCGAAGCATGGTGGAGGGGGCGCATGCTCACAGCACTTCCACCACCAGCTGGCGGTTGGTGTAGACGCAGATGTCCGCGGCGATGCCCATGGCGCGGCGGGCGATGTCCTCGGCGGAGCGGTCGCTGTCCAGGAGCGCCGTGGCGGCGGCCAGGGCGAAGTTGCCGCCCGAGCCGATGGCCGCGACGCCCGCGTTCGACTCCAGGGCGTCCGGCTCCAGTACGTCGCCGACGCCGGTCACCGTGTAGATGCCGGCCCGGTCGGCCACCAGCAGCATGGCCTCTAGCCGGCGCAGGTAGCGGTCGGTGCGCCAGTCCTTGGCGAGGTCGACGCAGGCGCGGGCCAGCTGCTCGGGATACTGCTCGAGCTTGGCCTCCAGCCGCTCGATCAGCGTGAAGGCGTCGGCGGTGGCGCCGGCAAACCCCGCCAGCACGCGGCCGTCCGCCAGTCGGCGCACCTTGCGCGCGGCGCTCTTGACGATGGTCTGGCCCATGGAGACCTGGCCGTCGCCGGCGATCACCGTCGATCCGCCCTTGCGCACCGCCAGGATCGTCGTTCCATGCCAGTTCGGCCCAGACAGGCTATGAGTCTCGGACATCGCGGCGCATGTGGCCGTGCGCCGGGCCGGGGTCAAGGATGAGCTTCACCGACGAAGAGGTCGAACGCTACGCGCGCCATCTGGTGCTGCGGGAGATCGGCGGGCCGGGCCAGCAGAAGCTGAAAGGCGCGCGGGTGCTGATCGTAGGCGCGGGCGGCCTCGGCGCGCCGGCGGCGTTGTACCTCGCTGCCGCCGGCGTCGGCCACATCTCGCTCGCGGATCCCGACCGCGTCAGCCTCTCCAACCTGCAGCGGCAGATTCTCTATCGCACCGACGACGCCGGCGCCCCGAAGGTGGAGCGGGCGGCGGACCGCCTCGTCGAGCTCAATCCCCACGTCGCCGTCGAGCCGATCGACGAGGCCTTGACCCCCGCCAACGCCGCGGGCCTGATCGCCGGCCACGACCTCGTTCTCGACGGCACCGACGACTTCGCCACCCGCTTCGCGGTCAACGCCGCCTGCGTGGCGGCGAAGGTGACGCTGGTCTCCGGCGCCATCGGCCGCTGGACCGGCCAGGTCGGCGTCTTCGCCGGCCGCCCCTGCTACCAGTGCCTGGTGCCGGAGATCCCGCCCGACGCCGAGACCTGCTCCGTCGTGGGCGTGGTCGGCGCGCTCGCCGGCGTCGTCGGCTCGATGATGGCGCTGGAAGCGGTGAAGCTGATTGCCGGCGCCGGCGAGCCGCTCACCGGCCGCCTCTTCATCTACGACGCCCTCGCCGCCGAGAGCCGCACCGTACGCATCGGCCCCGACCCCGAGTGCCCGGTGTGCGGTTCCGCTCGTTCCTCCCTATGACGGGGAGGCAAGGTCACAGCATCGACGGGATCACCCGGTCGGGGGGCTTGTGGCCGTCCATCCAGGTGCGGATGTTGACGATCACCTTCTCGCCCATGTCGACCCGGCCCTCGATGGTGGCTGAGCTCATGTGAGGCAGCAGCACCACGTTGGCCAGCTTCAGCAGCTTGGGGTTCACCGTCGGCTCGTGCTCGAAGACGTCGAGGCCGGCGCCGGCGATCTCGCCCGCTTCCAGCATGTTGGCCAGCGAGGCCTCGTCGATGATCTCGCCGCGCGCGGTGTTGACGACGATGGCGTGCGGCCGGATCAGCTTCAGCCGCCGCGCCGAGAGCAGGTGGTAGGTGCCGGGGGTGTGGGGGCAGTTGACCGAGATCACATCCATCCGGGCCAGCATCTGGTCGAGGCTCTCCCAGTAGGTCGCCTCCAGCTCTTCGGCGATGCGGGGGCTGACCGGCTTGCGGTTGTGATAGTGGATGGAAAGCCCGAACGCGCGCGCCCGCCGCGCCAGCGCCTGCCCGATGCGGCCCATGCCGACGATGCCGAGCCGCTTGCCGCCGATCCGACGGCCCAGCATCCAGGTCGGCGACCAGCCCTTGAAGTCGCCGTGATGGATCACCTCGGCGCCCTCCACCACCCGGCGCGAGACGGCCATGATCAGGCCCATGGTGAGATCCGCGGTGTCGTCCGTGAGCACGCCCGGCGTGTTGGTCACGGTGAGACCGCGCTCGGTGGCGGCGGTGACGTCGATGTGATCGACCCCGGCGCCGAAATTGGCGATCAGCTTCAGCTTGTCGCCGGCCTTGGCGATCACGGCCGCATCGATGCGGTCGGTGATGGTGGGCACCAGCACGTCGGCGCGCGCCATGGCGGCGGCGAGGGCCTCGGAGGTCAACGGCGCGTCGTCGAGATTGAGCTCGGTGTCGAACAGCTCGCGCATCCGCGTCTCCACCGGATCGGGGAGCTTGCGGGTGACGACGACTTTCGGCTTGCGGACGGGCATGGGCGACCTCTAGCAAAGCGCCCGACGACGGCCAAGCAAGGGCGACATGAGCCGGAGGGCCATCTTCTGTGTCGCCGCCTCGATCGGCGCCCTGGCGGCCCTCGGCGCCTGCGAGGTTCGTGGCGGCGAAGGCTCGGACTGCCCGGCCGGCGTCCAGCAGGCGACGCCGTCCGGATATTGCGTGCCGCGCTACGTGAGCCTCAAGCGCGGCGAGGTGTTCGGCCGCAAAGGCCCGGGCGCCGACTACGCCACGGTCTACGTCTACCACGTTCGCGGCCTGCCGGTTCAAGTCGTCGACGAGACCGCCGATTGGCGGCGGATTTGCGATCCGGACGGCGGCTCGGCGTGGGTGTCGAGCGCCATGCTCGACGGCCGGCGCACGGTGATGGCGCTGGGGGCGGCGCCTGTGGCTCTGCGGCGAGACCCGGGCGACGCGTCGCCCGCCAACGCCTATCTGCGGCCCCGCTCCGTGGCGGCCCTCACCGGTCGGAGTCGGGACGGCCAGAAAGGGGATTGGCGGGAGGTCAGCGTCGACGGCGCCAAGGGCTGGGTGAAATGGTCCGAGGTCTGGGGTTTGGCGACGGGCGCCCAATGCCGATGAGCAACGGGCGGGCGAACGGCGGGTCCGCTCGGCATCGGGCCGTTGAGCATCGGGCGTGGCCCTGCTAACGGCGACGCATGACTGTTCAGGCGAACCGCTTCGACGAGGCCGAGCTCCTGGCCTGCGCGCGCGGCGAAATGTTTGGTCCCGGCAACGCCCAGCTGCCGGCGCGGCCGATGCTGCTCTTCGACCGCATCACCCGGATCACCAGCGAAGGCGGCGAGTTCGGGCTCGGCTACATCGAGGCCGAGTTCGACATCGACCCGTCGCTCTGGTTCTTCGACTGCCACTTCCTGGGCGATCCGGTGATGCCGGGCAGCCTTGGGCTCGACGCGCTCTGGCAGCTTGTCGGCTTCTATCTCGGCTGGATCGGCGGCAAGGGCCGCGGGCGGGCGCTCGGCTGTGGCTCGGTGTCGTTCAAGGGGGAAGTCACGCCCGACACCAAGCTGGTCACCTACAAGATCAACATGAAGCGGGTGATCAATCGCCGCCTGGTCATGGGGATCGGCGACGGGGTGCTGGAAGCGGACGGCGCCCCTATCTATTGGGCGGAAGATTTACGCGTCGGGCTTTATCAGCGGACCTGAAGGCTTAGCGCCGGAGGCAACGGACGGACGATGCGTCGCGTGGCGGTGACAGGACTCGGCGTCGTCTCGCCGATCGGCGACAACGCCGCGCAGGTGACGGCGTCGTTGCGCGCCGCCAGGTCCGGCATCGTCGCCGCACCGAAGTATGCGGAACTGGGGTTCCGCTGCCAGGTGCATGGCCTCCCGACGATCGATTGGGAGCCGCTGATCGACCGCAAGGCTCAGCGCTTCCTCTCGTCCGGCCTCGCCTACGGGCACGTGGCCATGCAGCAGGCCATTGCCGACGCGGGCCTCGACGACGACGAGGTGTCGCATGAGAAGACCGGCCTCATCGTCGGCGCCGGCGGGCCCTCGACCCGGGCCATCGTCGAGGCCGCCGACACGGCCCGCAGCAAAGGCGTCAAGCGCATCGGTCCTTTCGCGGTGCCGAAGGCAATGAGTTCCGGCCCGTCGGCGGTGCTCTCGACCTGGTTCAAGATCCGCGGGATCAACTATTCCATCACTTCGGCCTGCGCGACGTCGGCCCACTGCATCGGCGCGGCGGCGGACGCGATCGCCCTCGGCCGCCAGGACGTGATGTTCGCCGGCGGCTGCGAGGAGGTCGATTGGACTCTCTCCGCCCTCTTCGACGCCATGGGCGCGATGTCGTCGCGCTTCAACGGATGCCCGGCGACGGCGAGCCGGCCGTTCGACGCCGATCGCGACGGCTTCGTCATCGGCGGCGGGGCGGGGATCGTGGTGCTCGAGGACCTCGAGCGGGCCAGGGCGCGCGGCGCGCGCATCTACGCCGAGCTCGTCGGCCACGCGGCGACGTCGGACGGCTACGACATGGTCGCCCCGTCCGGCGAGGGCGCGGTCCGCTGCATGCGTCTGGCGCTGCAGGGCGCCGGCAACCGCCGGGTCGACTATCTCAACGCGCACGGGACCGGCACCCCGGTCGGCGACGAGAAGGAGATGGGCGCGGTGCGCGAGGTGTTCGGCGCCGACCTGCCGCTGATCTCCTCCACCAAGGCGCTCACCGGCCACAGCCTGGGCGCGGCGGGCGCGCACGAAGCCATCTATTGCCTGCTGATGATGGAAAGCGCCTTCGTGGCCGAGAGCGCCAACATCCAGACCCTCGACCCGGCCTTCGCCGACCTGCCGATCGTGCGCCAGCGTATCGACGGGCCGCTGGAGACGGTGATGTCGAACTCCTTCGGCTTCGGCGGCGCCAACGGCTGTCTGGTGCTGAGCCGTCTGGACGCCTGAGGCGCTAGGGGCCAAAACCGAGTTCCAATCAAGGAAGACCAGGGAACCGCCGACCGATGGCCGACGACTACGACCTGCCGAAGGGCGCGCTGATGGCCGGCAAGAAGGGGCTGGTCATGGGCGTTGCGAACCACCAGTCGATGGCCTGGGGCATCGCCGCCCAGCTGGCGGCCCAGGGCGCCGGGCTCGCCTTCGCCTACATGGAAGCCAACGAGAAGCGGGTGAAGCCGCTCGGCGAGAGCATTGGAGTCAAGCACTACGTCACCTTCGACGCCCTGTTGGAGGGCTCCATCGAGGGGGCCGTGAGTTCGTCGGCCAAGGGTTTGGGGGGACTGGACTTCCTGGTCCACGCCATCGGCTTCGCCGATCGCGATCAGATCGCCGGCTCCTTCATCGAGAACGCCAACCGCGCGGCGTTTCTGAAGGCGATGGACGCGTCGGTCTTTTCCTGGGTGGAAGCGGCCAAGCACGCGTCGCGGCACATGGGCGAGGGCGGCTCGATGATCACCCTCACCTACCTCGGCTCCGAGCGCGCCATCCCCAACTACAACACCATGGGCGTCTGCAAGGCGGCGCTGGAAGCGGCGACCCGCTACATCGCCCGCGACCTCGGGCCGCGGAAGATCCGGGTGAACGCCATCTCCGCCGGCGTCATGCGCACCATCTCGCTGGCCGGCATCCAGGGCGGACGCGCCATGCACGCCAAGGGTCGGGTGCTCAGCGCGCTCAAGGAGGACACCTCGATGGAAGGCGTGGCCGGCTGCGCGCTCTGGCTGCTGTCCGACCTCGGCCGCTCGACCACCGGCGAGGTGGTCCACGTCGACGCCGGCTTCCACATGATGGGCCTGCCCAGCGAGGAAGAGGCCGCGGCCGCCAGCGCCTAAGTCGCATAAGCCCACGCCGACCACTCTTACCCGATTCGGCCGCCTCGCCGTCACGGGGAAGATCGGAACATGCCCGGCGCGATGCTCCGCATTACAGCCGCAGCTCCATGATCACGTCGGCCCGGGCGTAGGGGCTGGGTTTGGCGGGGGCGATCTCGGAGAAGCCGAAAGCGCGATAGAGGCCAAGCGCCGGGGCTAGCTTGCTGTTGGTCTCGAGATAGAGCCGGGGCGCGCCGAGGGACCTGGCCTTCTCGACGCATGCCGCCATCAGCGCCCGGCCGCGGCCGCCGCCCTTGTGCCCGTCGGCGACCGCCATCTTCGCCACCTCGAAGCCGCCGTCAGGCAAGGCCATCAGCGCGCAGCAGCCCACCGGCGCGCCGTCCTCGAGGACGAAAAAGACGAAGCCGCCCTGGTCGATGATCTGCCCTTGCGGATCGCCCAGCACCAGGTGGTCCTTGGGCTCGAGCGTGAACATCGTGGTGATCCAGGCCTCGTTCAGGGTCCTGAAGGCGTTCGCCAGGTCCGGACGGAAGTCGACGATCTCCATGCGCCTAAGCTAAACATTTCATCGCCATGGCCAACCCGATCTACCAAGCCCTGCCCACGACCATCTTCACGGCGATGAGCGGCCTCGCTCGCGAAAAGGGGGCGATCAACCTGGGCCAGGGCTATCCGGACGCGCCGGGGCCGCGGGCGATCCTGGAGAAGGCGGCCGAGGCGACGCTGGAGGGCGACAACCAGTACCCGCCGATGCACGGCGCGCCGGAACTGCGCGCCGCGGTCGCCGAGCACTACCGACGTCGCCAGGGGCTCGAGCTCGAGTGGCGGAGCGAGGTCACGATCACCTCGGGCGCCACCGAAGCGCTGGCCGCCGCTTTCCTGTCGCTGATCGCGCCGGGCGACGAAGTGGTGTTGTTCCAGCCCCTCTACGATTCCTACCTGCCGATGGTCCGCCGCGCCGGCGGCGTCCCGAGGCTGGTGCGCCTGGCGCCGCCCGGATTTCGCATCACGCGCGGCGCCTTGGAGGCGTCGTTCAGCCCGCGCACCCGCCTCGTGGTGCTCAACAACCCGCTCAACCCCGCCGCCACGGTGGCGCCGGAGGAAGACCTGGCGCTGCTGGCCGAGTTCTGCGTGGCGCACGACGCCATCGCGGTGTGCGACGAGGTCTGGGAGGAGGTGGTGTTCGCGCCGCACCGTCACCGGCCGCTGATCGCCCTTCCCGGCATGAGGGAACGGACGGTGAAGATCGGCTCGGCCGGCAAGATGTTCGCCCTCACCGGCTGGAAAGTGGGGTTCGCCTGCGCCGCGCCGGAGCTCACCGGCCTCTTCGCCAAGGGCCATCAGTTCCTCACCTTCACCACCCCGCCCAACCTACAGGCGGCGGTCGCCTGGGGGCTGGGCAACTCCGAGCGCTGGTTCGCCAGCATGGCCGCCGACCTCGCCGCCTCCCGCGATCGGTTCACCGAGGCGCTGCGCCGGGAGGGCTTCGCGGTGCTCGAGAGCCAGGGCACCTACTTCCTCAACGTCGATCTCGCCGCGTCGGGCGTCGTCGAGAGCGACCGCGACTTCTGCTTTCGCTCGGTGAACGAGGCCGGCGTCGCCGCCATCCCGATCTCGGCTTTTTACGAGGACGCGCCGGTGACCACTCTCATCCGCCTCTGCTTCGCCAAGCGCGACGCGACGCTCGACGAGGGCGCGCGGCGGCTGGCGAAGGCGCGCGAGCTCTCCCGCGCGGCGGCGGGGAAATAGTCGCTCGGGGGTTGGTCAAAGAAGCGGGCGCGGGTTGCCACGGTCGGCACGACGTCTGACTATTCGTGGTCTCCGCGGCGGAGGGCGAAGCGATGGCGATTGAGTTGGGCGATCCCAGGCTCGAGGCGCTGGTCGCGCGTCTTCACGCCCAGAGCGCCGCGCAAGAGTCCGAGACCAGCGCCTATTTCCGCCGCCGCGGCGAAGCCGGCGAACTCAGCTGGGAGGGGCTCGACGCCGACGCGCATGCTTTCATGGCCGACAAGCTGGTGGCCTTGGCGCCGGACAAGGCCGAGTTCTGCTACCTGACCTGCCGCGCCCTCGGGGCGAAGCGGATCGTCGAAGTCGGCACTTCGCACGGCGTTTCCACCCTCTACCTGGCCGCGGCGGTGCGCGACAATGGCGGGGGCGTGGTGATCGGCTCCGAGCACGAGCCGGCGAAGGCCGCGATCGCCCGCGCCCACTTCCTCGAAGCCGAGCTCTCGGAGTTCATCGACCTGCGCGAAGGCGACCTTCGCGAGACGCTGAAGCGCCTGCGGGGTCCGATCGACTTCGTGCTGGTCGACATCTGGACCGAGATGGCCCGCCCGGCGCTGGCGTTGATCGCGCCGCACCTGCGCCCGGGCGCGGTCGTCTGCGCGGACAACACCGGCGGCTTCAAGGAGCCCTATCGCGCCTATTTCGAGTTCGTGAACGATCCGGCGAACGGGCTGCGAACGCTGACGCTGCCATTCGACGGAGGGTTCGAGTTCACGGTCAAGGTCGCCTGAAAGGGGACATCCATGCTGGCGCAAGAGACACTCGTCGCGTTCCTGGGGACGTCCGATCCGGCGCGGGCGCGTTCGTTCTATGAGGGCGTGCTCGGGCTCACGCTGATCGTCGACCACGAGTACCTGATGATCTTCCAGTCCGGGGCGGCGCGGGTGGCGCTGCAGAAGCTCGACCACGTCACCCCGCCGCATGGCACGGCCCTCGGGTGGAATGTCCCGGACCTTCCCGGCGTCATGCGAGACCTGATGAACCGCGGCCTGATCTTCGAGCGCATCGAGGGCGTGGATCAGGACGAACTCCCGATATGGCGCCCCGCGGGACCCACGACCGGTGTCGC
>DATJRL010000227.1:0-5854 GCA_035504785.1 Caulobacteraceae bacterium | reverse complement strand
GCACGAGCTGTTCTGGCCGCTGCTGGACCTCGCCGAGGACGCCATGGCGCGCCTGGCCTGGCCGACCGCCACGGCCGCGGTGGTCGCGCGCCAGAGCCGCTACGCCGCCGGCTACGAGCGGGCGATGGACGGCAACCCCTTCGCCCCGGTCTCGCTTTCGGACGAGGCTCGCGCCTCGATCGCCCCGACCCTGGCCTGGATGCAGGAGCGCCTGCGGGCCCTGAAGACCAAGTTCCCGCCCCAGGGCGCGGTCGCCTTGATGGGCCACGCGCACATCGACACCGCCTGGCTGTGGCCGATCGAGGAGACCCGCCGCAAGGTGCGCCGCACCTTCGCCACCGCGAGCGACCTCCTGCGCCGCCACCCGCAGTTCCGCCACGTCCAGTCCTTCGCCGAGTACTACCGCGGCCTGGAGGACGACGATCCATCGCTGCTCGCGGCGGTGAAGGCCCAGGTGGACGCCGGCCGCTGGGAGCCGGTGGGCGGCCTCTGGGTCGAGCCGGACATCAACATGCCGTCGGGGGAGTCGCTGGTCCGCCAGGCCCTCTACGGCCAGCTCTATTTCCAGCGCACGTTCGGCAAGCGCCACACCGCCGCCTGGCTCCCCGACACTTTCGGCTTCACGCCCGCGCTGCCGCAGATCTTGATGGGGGCAGGGCTCACCAGCCTCTACACGGTGAAGATCGGCTGGTCGGAGACCAACCGGTTCCCGCACACGCGCTTCTGGTGGCAGGGCATCGACGGCTCGCGGCTGCTCGTCCACCACATGATCCACCCGGAGGACAACTATAACGGCCAGGTGACGCCGCGCGCGCTGCTGCGGGTCTGGCGCAACAACGCCGACAAGCAGGCTTCGTCGGAGACCATCTACCCGATCGGGTTCGGCGATGGCGGCGGCGGGCCGACGGCGGAGATGATCGCCGCGCAGGCGGTGCTCGCCGATTTCCCGCTCGTGCCGGCCACCCGCTTCGCCTCGGTCGCCGACTACTATGCCAAGGCCCGCGAGGAAGCGGAAGCCGGAGGGATCGAGACCTGGGCGGGCGAACTCTATCTCGAGTACCACCGCGGGGTTCTCACCAGCCAGGCCCGCACCAAGCGCCTGCACCGACAGGCCGAGCAGGCCCTGGTCGGTGCGGAGTTCGTCGCCAGCGCCGCGCACATGCTCGGCGGGCCGGCGCCCGCCTCGCTGGAGCGGATCTGGCGAACGCTGATGATCAACCAGTTCCACGACATCCTGCCCGGCAGCAGCATCCCGGAGGTCTACGCCCGCACCGAGCCGGAGCTGGCCGGCGTCGTCGGCGCGGCGAGCGAGGCGGCGCAGGTGGCGCTGGATAGCCTTGCGCGGCGGCTCGGCGGCGAGGGCGAGGCGGCGCTGCTGGTGGTCAATCCCGACGCCGGCGCTCGACCGCTTCGGCTCGCGTCGGCCCACCCCATCCCTGGCGGCCAGGCGGCGGAGGACGGCTTCGTGCTCGCGGCCGGCGAGGTGGTTGCGCCGATGTCGGTGGCGGTCGTCAGGCCCACGCCGGCCGCCGGCGTGACGGTCCAGCCGCGGGTGCTGGAGAACGAGCGCCTGCGGCTCGAATTGGGCGACGACGGGACCCTGGTCAGCGTTTTCGACAAGCAGTTCGGCCGCGAGGCGCTGGCCGGACGCGGCAACCAGATCTGGGCCTGGCGCGACCAGCCCCGCGTCTACGACGCCTGGGACATCGAAGGCGACTATCGCCGCGCCGGCGAGCAAGTGACGGCCGAGGCCATCGAGACCGTCGAAGCCGGGGGCCAGCGCGGCGCCTTGCGCATCGTCCGCCGCTTCCGCGATTCGACGATCGTCCAGTCGGTGCGCCTCTGGTCGAACTCCAAGCGGATCGACTTCGCCACGCGTCTCGATTGGCATGACCGCCGCACGTTGCTGAAGGCGCACTTCCCGCTCGCCGTCCACGCCGATCACGCTGCGTTCGAGTGCGCCTTCGGCGTCCAGCATCGGCCCACGCACCGCAACACCAGCTGGGACGCGGCCAAGTTCGAGGTGGCGGCGCACCGCTTCGTCGACCTCTCCGAGCCCGGTTACGGCGTCGCGCTGCTCAACGACGGCCGCTATGGCCACGAGGCTCTGGGGAACGAGCTCTCCATCAGCCTCGTCCGAGCGCCGACGCTGCCGGATCGCCTCGCCGACGAGGGCGGGCACAGCTTCACCTACTCGCTGCTGCCCCACGCCGGTAGCTGGTGGGACGCCGGCGTGCTGGCGGAAGCCGAGGACCTCAACCGACCGCTGATGTTCCGCACTCTGAGGGGCGAGGAGACCTCGGTCCCGATCGTTTCGGTCGCCGGCGCCCGCGTCGGTCTCGGCGCCCTGAAGCCGGCCGAGGACGGCGACGGCCTGATCCTCCGTCTCTACGAGCCCGCCGGCGCCCGTGGCCCGATCGAGATCACCCCGGCCGAAGGCTGGGTTGTGGCTGGCGAGGCGAGCCTCCTGGAGGACCCCATCGCGCCCCCCAGTGATCACATCCGCCCCTTCGAAATCCGCTCCTGGCGTCTGCGACGCGCCAGCTGACCTGTCTCCCGCTCTTCCCCGCGCAAGCGGGGACCCAGGCTTTTTCAGGCTCCGCGCCGCGGGCGGGCGACCCCGAAATTCGCCATGAAGGACACAAAGGCACACGAAGTCTGGGGTCAGCCTGAGGTGTCGGAGACGCCAGACGAACCCTTCGTGTGCTTCGTGTCCTTTGTGGTTGAATCGGCAGGCAGATGACGGCCCGGCTCTCGCCGGGCGAGGCTCAGAGTTCGTGCCGTTCGTGTTGTTCGTGGACAACCAGAGAAACGCGCCGCGTCTCCGCCCTCGCGCGCTCAATCGTCTCACGAGCCATGATCTGCTAGGGATGCGGGCCCGCGCCTCCTATCTGTCCGCCCCGTGAACGCCCCGTCCCTTCCCAACCTGACCGGCATGACCCGCGACGAACTGCGCGTTGCGCTGGTCGAAGCCGGCGTCGCCGCGCCGGAGAAGGCGCGGATGCGCGCGGGGCAGATGTGGCGCTGGATGCACCACTACGGCGTCACCGACTTCGCGGCGATGACCGACATCGCCAAGGAGACGCGCGGCCGCCTCGCCGAGCGTTTCACTCTGGCGCGGCCGGAGATCGCTTCGCGCCAGGAGAGCGCTGACGGCGTGGTCAAATGGCTGATCCGCTTCGCGCCCGGCATCGAGGTGGAGACGGTGTTCATCCCCGACGTCGCCCGCTCCGGCGCCCTCTGCGTCTCCAGCCAAGTCGGCTGCACGCTGAACTGCAGCTTCTGCCACACCGGCACCCAAGGACTGGTGCGCAACCTCACCGCGGCGGAAATCGTCGCCCAGGTGCAGGTGGCGCGCGACGACCTTGGCGAGTGGCCGACCTCCAACGAGGACCGGCGGCTCTCCAACATCGTGTTCATGGGCATGGGCGAGCCGCTGTACAACCTCGCCAACGTCGCGACGGCCCTCGACATCATCTCCGACAACGAAGGCATCGCCATCTCGCGGCGGAAGATCACCGTGTCGACCTCCGGCGTGGTTCCGGAGCTGAAGCCGCTGGGCGAGCGCACCAACGCCATGCTGGCGGTCTCGCTGCATGCGACGCGCGACGAGCTGCGCGACAAACTGGTCCCGATCAACCGCCGCTACCCGATCGCCGAGCTGATGGCGGCGATCCGCGCGTATCCCGGCCTTTCCAACGCCCGCCGCGTCACCTTCGAATACGTGATGCTGAAGGGCGTCAACGACACGCCCGCCGACGCCCGCGCGCTGCTGAAGCTGATCCAGGGCGTGCCGGCCAAGATCAACCTGATCCCGTTCAATCCCTGGCCGGGATCGCCCTACGAGTGCTCCGATCCCGCTGTCATCGAAGCGTTCGCCAACATCCTCAAACGCGCCGGCTACGCCTCGCCGGTCCGCAAGCCCCGCGGCCGCGACATCCTCGCCGCCTGCGGCCAGCTCAAGTCCGAGAGCGAAAAGCGACGCGCCAGCGCCAGGCGGCGGTTAGAGCCGCAGTCGGCGGAGTAGCCGCGGGCTCCTCCCGGCATGACGCCCACCGCCCGGGCTGCTAAGCAGCGCCGCCGAGCGGTGGAGCAAGCGTCGCCATGATCTCGTCGATCCAGAGCCCCGAGCTAGCTGCGTGGGCGAGCGGGTTTCCGATCACGCTGCTGCACGTGGCCGTCGGGCTGGCGATCCTGATGATCGGCGCCTCGCTCTATGCCCTGCTGACGCCTCACCGCGAGATCCAGCTGGTGCGCGACGGCAACCCGGCCGCGGCGCTGTCGTTCGGCGGGGTCCTGGTGGGCATCGCCTTGCCGCTGGCGTTCGCCCTGTCGGCGTCCACCTCGGTGCTGGAGATCGCGCTCTGGGGGTTCACGGTCACCGCGGTGCAGCTGGCGCTGTTCTGGGTGGTGGACCTGGTGCTGCAGGGGCTGCCCCAGCGCATCCGCGAGGGCGAGATCGCCGCCGCGGCGTTGCTGGTCGCCGCGAAGCTGGCCGTCGCCGCCATCCTCGCCGCCGCCGTCACCGCTTGAGCGGGCCCGGATCGCACATCGCATGCGCCGCCCTTGGCTCCGCTACGGTGTCGCCTGCACGGCCATCGTCCTGGCTCTGTTCTTTCTCGCGGTGCGCCGCCGCGACCTCGCCGACGCGCCCCCGCCGCCGCCGCCGCTGAGCCCCGCCGAAGGCGCGGTGTTGGCCCAAGCCGCGCCGATCGATCCCGCGCTTGTGGTGAGGGTGACCCCGGACCCGGCGCGTCACCCCGGCGTGGCGTTCTCGGTCGCCGACCGCGGGCTCTGGCTCACCGCGCGCGTCGCGGTCGAGGGCTGCGCCAAGGTCGCCATCCTGATCGGAGGCGGTGAAGGCGTGAGCGCGAAGGTGCTGACGGGTCCGACTGGCGATGTCGCCGCGCTCGCCACCGCCGACGGCGCGCCAGCCCTGCCGCTCGCCCGGCAAGACCCCGCCCGCGGCGCTATCGCTTTTGCCCCTGGGTTCGACGCCGGGCGGCCAGCGGAGGTGGCGCTGCGCGTCCTGGGACCTGAGGCGCTCGAGCGCCGCGACCGGGCGCGGCCCCATGCCGATGTCGAGGCGCTGGCGGAGATCGGGCGCACCGAGGGCGTCGGCGGCGACCTCGCCGAGCTCGCCGGCGCGCCGGTGCTCGACGACGCCGGCCGCGTCGTCGGCGTGATCCTGGCTGGCGCGCCCCGTCGCGGCCGCTTCTATGCCGCGCGCGCCTCGGCCCTGAGCCAGGCGCTCGCCGCGGCGAAGGTCCCGGCGTCGCCGTCCGCGGCGGGTCTCGCATTCACGGTCGATAACTACGGGCTCGCCGCCGACGACCTGCGCCGCTCGCTCCGCATCGCGCCCGTGGTCTGCACGGCGTCTTAGGCCGTAGATGAGATGACCGTCAGGCTCGGCTTCGCGGGCGATCGACGCGCCAGGATCACGCAGAGAACGATCGCCGGCGCACCCAGGGCCGCGGCGAGGAGATAGAACAGCGCGTAGGCCTGATCCGGCGAACGGCCCTGCTGGAGCGCGTCGACGATGGCGCCGGAGAAGCCCTTTAGGAACTTGCCGGTGAAGGCCAGCGCCGAAGTCAGCAGCGCGTACTGGGTGGCCGTGTAACCGAGGCTGGTCAGAGTCGACATGTAAGCCACCAGCGCCACGCCGGAGTAGCCGATGGCGACGGCGTCGCCGGTCATGATCGCCTGGAAAGCGGTGAGGCTGACGCCGCCACCTGAGATGAGCGGGTAGTCGCCGCCGTGGAAGCCCAGCAGGGCGAAGGCGGCGATGGCGATCGGCTGCACGATGGCGCCGACGATCAGCGTCGGCCGGTTGCCCAGGCGCAGCGACGAGAGC
>DATJRL010000226.1:0-3886 GCA_035504785.1 Caulobacteraceae bacterium | reverse complement strand
GTAGAGGCGCTTCCAGCCCAGGCCGTCGAGGACGCCGACCAGCGGCTGGTCCGGGCGGAGGATCGACCAGCGGATGTGGTAGCGGGTGATGACGGTGCGGGCGGTGAGCGCATCGCCGCGCTCGAGCCGGTCGTCCTCGGTCATGAAGGCGTCGCCGTACATGTCGGTGCGGCCGTCGATGAAGGGGCGCACGCCTGAGAAGATCAGGTAGCCGCCGAAGTCGTAGTCGTTGATCACCGGCGCTTTGCGCAGGTCCGGCGGCACGGCGGCGAGGGCGGTGATCGGGGCGGTGGGGCCGTCGACGCGCACCTCGGGCGTCGCCAGACGCGCCGCGATCGCGGCGACCAGCAGCCCGGCGCCCAGCGCCATCTGCGGCGCCGGCAAGCGCCATGGGGCCGGTCGCGGCGCCGTCACCCCCATGGTCCGAGCCAGCGGTTCGGCGATGACCAGCGGCGCCACGACGCCCAGCAGCATCTCGTGACGCACGTGCTGCAGCATCATGTGCGTCAGGCCCAGCAGCAGCAGAGTCCGCGCCGCGGTGAGCCGCACGCCGCGCAGGAACAGGAAGAACAGCCCCGCCAGCAGGATGACCTCCTCGGGCTCGAACTTCATGAAGTTCGGCGCGCGCCACTCGCCGATGAAGGCGGGCAGGCTCTTCATGTCGAGCAACTGCAGCGGGAAGGCGAGGCCTTCGACGCCATTGGGCGTGGCCAGCGTCGCGATCAGCGCGCCGACCAGCACCGCCGCCCAGCCGAGGAGCAGGCCTGGCCGCCAGCGGCCGAAGTCCAGCGCCGTCTCCAGGGCGAAGGCGCCGGCGACGAGGAAGCCGATGGCGAAGCTGCCGTGCAGGTTGGCCCAGAGCGCCATCAGCGGGATGAGCCAGACGCTGGGCGCCCGATCCTGCTCGCGCGCCGACAGCAGCTCGACGGTCCACAGCGCCAGGATCGGCAGCACCAGCACATGCGGCCGGGCCAGCAGGCTGGGCGCCACGGCGGCCAGGCCAAGCACCAGCGTCAGCAGCGCCGTCGCCAGCGAGAGCCAGCGCGCCAGCCAATGCGCCATGATCGCCGCCAGCGCCAGGACGACGAGGCCGGTGAGCAGCATCACCCCGGCCCAGCCGGCGGCGCGGTAGGCCAGCGCCATCGCCACCTCGCTCAACCACTCGTGCGCCACCCAGGGCCGGCCGGCGAAGGTGAAGGAGAACGGATCGGTGGAGGGGACGCCGTGGTGGTCGAGCATCCAGCCGCCGGCGGCGATGTGCCAGAAGGTGTCGCCGTCGCTCAGGATCTGCGGCGCGAAGCTCGCCAGGGCGCCGACGACGATCGGGATCACCCACATCAGCGCGAACCGCGCCCGCTCGCTCCGCAGGCGCTCCAGCGCGGACATGGTGGTGGCGACGGTGGCGGCGGTCATCGAACTCCCCGCCCGACGAATGGGCGAGCGGCGGCGGATTCGCAAGGCGGCGGGTCGGATTGGACGCTCGGCCGCCGACATTCTCGGCCGCTCAGCCGAGCGGAAGGTCGAACAGCAAATTACGGTGACACTGCAAATTACGGTGACACTGTATGGAATAGCTCGTTCTCTGGCCGTCGATGGGGAGACGGGCCTGGCTCGCGGCCGCGTTTGCACCGGGTCAACGGCGGCGAATTCGTACAGTGTCACCGATTTCAAGTGGTTGATGGTTGGGCAAATGAATCGAAGGTGGGCTACCAGTCGCTTACGGAAAGTAATCAACTCCACGCCATGAAAGACGTGGATTTGTTTAATTCTGGTCAGACTAATGGATCAACGTGGCATTTCTTTACAAGTCCGGTGACCGGCGTAGGAGGCCCGTCAGCTCCGCTTGCATCGTTCCTTGAGGAAAACGGCATAGCTGTGATAATTCACTGACATGAGCTATTCGACCATTCAGCCGCCTTTTACATTGAAATTTGGAGAGATGTCGGCGCTTGAGTTGACGCGATATCGAACTTGGTTTCTTGAAGTAAAACCTGAGAGAATACGTGAGCTGAATAACGAAATATGCAAAGAAGTGAAGTGGGAGTCCAATTACAGCCGAGATTCAATTGAACAATTAGGTGTTTGGATTTCTCACCATGTCGAGACCAGACCTCGCGAAGTCGAGGATATCACCCTTATCAAGGGCAGAACAGCGTTCAATTTTGACGCGTCGGCGAATGAATTGACAAATAGGACCTTTTCCATAGCTGTGGACGCGGGTATGTATTTCGGAGAGGCGCTCATACGACAACACCACCGTCTTAAATGGGAGCAATCTCTCAAGAGCAAGAGATTTGCCGACTTCGGCCAAATGGTGCTGGTGGGATTTAGTCAGCAAGGAATACTTAATCCTGTTCGAATTGTTGTGAACTTCTGCTATGGCGTCGCGAGCGGCCAACACAAGGCTAGCCGCTTCATCGAGGTTTATGGATACTGGTCTCGTTTGGCAGATGAGGCCGATTTACGGTGACACTGTATGGAATAGCTCGCTCTGTCCGTCGATGGGAGATAGGCCCGGCTTGCGGCCGCGTTTGCGGGGGGCCAGCTGGCGACCCAGCCGCGCTTCCAATGCATCCAGCCACTCCTTGGCCCCGACTGGCCGGCCGGTGGTTCGCGAGCGGCGAATAGCCTCGATCGCGCCAGACTCCGCGGGCGCCTCCAAGTAGGGCGTGAAGTCGCCGACAATCTCCAGCATCGGCGCGACCTCGACGACACCGTCGTCGCGCCCCTGGAGGTGGGCCCGCGCGCTCGACCAGGGCCAGTCGCGGGCGTGCGCCACGAGGCCCGCGCGCACCGGGTTGAGCTCCACATACCGCACGGCCTCCATCAGATGCGGCCCATCCATCGCCGTCGACGAGAAGCGGCCCTGCCAGAGGTGTCCCGTCCAGTTCTCCCGCGCATGCACCCTGGCCGTGTAGCGCCGATGCGCTTCGGCGAAGGTCGTGCGAAGGCCGTTCTCGGCGGTTGGGACCATGACGAAGTGGACATGGTTCGGCATCAGGCAATAGCTCCAGACCGCGGTTCCGGCGCGGCGCGACGCTTCAGAGATCAGCCGGAGGTGGGCCCGGTAGTCGTCGTCGCCGAAGAAGACCCGCTCGCGCCGATTGCCCCGCTGGGTGACGTGGTGCGGCTCGCCTGGAATCACGACGCGTGCGAGCCGGGTCACTTACCTCTCCCCAATGGATCGGACACATCGAGTGCGGCGGCGAATTCGTACAGTGTCACCGACTTCCATTTCCATCAGAGGCCGTAGGCGCTCGCCCGCGCCTCGCCCATCCCCTCCGCCGCGGGCCTCACGCGGCGGTAGATCAGCGCCTCGGCGACGTGGACGCGGCGGACCTGGGGGGAGGCTTCCAGGTCGGCGATGGTGCGGGCGAGGCGCAGGGTGCGGGTCCAGCCGCGGGCGGAGAGGGCGCCGGCCTCGGCGGCGCGGGTGAGGAGGGCGCGGCCGGGCTCGTCCAGGGCGGCGATGGTCTCCAGCCAGCGACCCTCGGCGCGGGCGTTGACGGCGGTGAACACCCCGTCGCCGGCGGCCTTGGCGGCCCGGCTCGACTGGATCTCCCGGGCGGCGACCACGCGGGCGGCGACCTCCGCGGTGCCTTCGGCCGGCGGCGGCAGGGCGAGGTCGGCGGCGGTGACCGGCGGCACGTCGACGGTGAGGTCGATGCGGTCCAGCAGCGGGCCGGAGACGCGGCTCTGGTAGCTCATCTGGCAGCGCGGGGCCTTGCCGCAATGGCCGCGGCCGGGGCCGCCCAGGCCGCACCGGCAGGGATTCTGCGCCGCCACCAGCTGCACCTTGGCGGGGTAGCGGATGTGATAGTTGGCCCGCGCCACCATCACTTCGCCGGTCTCCAGAGGTTGGCGAAGCGAATCAAGGGCTTGCGGG